>CAZFGM010000666.1:0-4056 GCA_964518515.1 uncultured Alcaligenaceae bacterium
CGCAAAGGTACACTATCGAGAGAGTTTTCCACAAGATCGGCGCAGAGCCAAAAAAGATAAAGCCCGTCCGCGCCTTTACAGGCCATCAAGGTCCGGTTACCTCGATGGTTTTGAGCCGGAATGAAAAGTGGGTCCTAACGGGTAGTTGGGACGGGACCATCAAACTCTGGGATGCCGATAACGGCGAGTGCCTGCAAACTTTAAAAGGCCATAATGGCGGGGTTAACTCGGTGTTTCTAGGCCCCAAAGACCAGGTGCTTTCCGGCAGCAGAGATGGAACTCTCAAACAATGGGACCTTTCCAAAGGCAAGTGCTTGCAAACCCTTTCAGGCCACAAAGGGCCGGTGAATACGGTCTTGGCTGGCGCCGATGGCCGTCATGCCCTGTCAGGAGGGGATGATTGTTCGATAAGGATTTGGGACCTTGAATTGGGGCGCTGTTTGCACACGTTTCAGGGCCATACTTTAGGAGTGACCAGCCTGTCCCTCAGTGCGGACGAAAAAACCGCCTTGTCCGGAAGCCGGGATAACAGCGTAAGACTATGGAGCATTAAAGGGCAGGCGAAAAGAGCCGCCCCCTTTCAATTGTCCGGGTTGGTTTCCGTTGAAAAAGCTTTGGATGCGGAGAATACCTTTGACGACATGGTCCAGCAGGCCCAGCAAGCCTATGACAAGAGGGATTTCGCCTTGGCGGCTTCTTTCCTCGAAAAGGCGCGGGCCTTACCTGGATTTGAGAAGGCGCCCAAGGCTTTGAGCTTGTGGGGCCGGCTCTATTCTCGCCTTCCCAGGGGGGAATTCCAGGGAGGTTGGCTTTGCTTTACTTTTTCCGGCCATGAGGGGCCCATAACTGCCCTGGCGCCAACCCGCGATGGCCGGTTTCTTCTGTCCGCCAGCGAGGATGGAACCGTCAAATTGTGGGAATTGCTTACCGGGAAATGTCTCCGAACTTATCCTATCCACCAGGATGCTGTTCTTTCGCTGTGTTTATTGCAGAATGGTCGTGCTTTTCTCTCGGCCGGCAAGGATCAAACTCTCAGGCTTTGCGATGTGGAAACGGGAAAATGCCGCCGCACCTTTAAGGGCCATTTTGGCCCAGTCACCTCGGTGGTTGCTACTTCCGATGGTCAGTTTGCTCTATCCGGATCAGAAGATGAAAGCCTGAGGCTTTGGGAGGTGGACACCGGCCGCTGCCTGCGGACTTTCGGCGGCCTTACCGGGCCCGTCTACTCGGTTTCGTTAAGCCTGGATGGGCGTTACGCCTTGACGGCCGGCCAGGACAAAGAGATGCGGTTTTGGGATTTGCCGGCTGGGGAACTGCTGGGGTTTTTGCAAGGTCACACCGATTCCGTTAACGCGGCGTCGTTGAGTATCGATGGCCGCCTGGCCCTGTCGGTAAGCAAGGACGCCACCCTGCGCTTGTGGGACACCGTAAGCAAAAAGGGTCTTCAAACTCTTAAAGGCCACAAAAGCGCCATCCAGACGGTTTCTCTAAGTCCGGATGCCCGGTTCGCCCTTTCCGGAAGCGCTGACAGGGCGGTCAAATTATGGGATTTGATAACCGGCAATTGCCTGCGAACGTTTGTGGGCCACACCGGCCCGGTCGGCTCGGTAAGCCTGGCCACGAATGGGTCTTACGTTTTTTCGGGGGCTGCGGATAATTCAATAAAAGTTTGGTTTTTGGATTGGGCCATTTCTAAAAAACCTTCAACCCTGTTAAATGAAGGTCTCCCGCGTTTCCTCGAAGTTTTTCTGCGAAACCATGCCCCTTATGCCGAAACCCTTCCCCCCGACGGGCGCCCAACTCCAAAGCAAGTTTCCCTGGCCCTTGCCAGAAACAACAAACCCGAATGGACCGAAAACGATTTTCACGACCTTTTAGCTTCCCTGGGTGATACGGGATACGGCTCGGTCAATCCAAAAAAAGTGAGCTCGGGGTTGGAAAAAATGGCCGCCGGCTTGGAGATTCCTCCTCCGCTAACCGATGACCTGACTCCGGCCCGTTTCCGGACAACGGGGCTTAGAGTTTTCTGGCGGGTTTTTATCCTGCTGCTCTTTGCCTCCCTGTGGCTTCCAACTCTTTTCAAGAACCGCCCAGACGCTTTACTTTTCTTTTTCTCCACAACGATTCTGGTTGCTTTGATTACTGGCACTTTTACAAGCATTATAACGTATCGAACGCGTCAAAATGAACCCTACATTACAGCAAGGTCTTGGTTTGGTTTTATTCCGCTTTGGTCTGTAAGTTACAATATGCAGTACTATAAGTTAGCAATTCTTAAGCGAAGTCGGGGCCGTTATTATTATCGTTTTCTAAAATGTTTCTTCCTCATCTTGCTTGCCCTCTTGCCGATAGGAGGCATTTTCCCGGAAACTTTCCTGAACCGAGCCAATCCGACGAACCCGTTAGATTATCCATCGGTTGCAGTTTTTATCATTTTTATCGTCTTCCCAATCCTCCTCGCTCTACGTGTCATGTCTCTTTCTCAAGCCGTTCTTATGTTTATCCCTTTGGTAAACCTTTTGGTCCTTTTTGACATATTATGTCCTCGGACAAGACTTTATTCTTTTTTTCTCATTGATTACCAGAGGCAGGATGCGCTCGTTTTTTCTTCCACGGATACTTCATTTATTAATAGTTTCTTGGATGACCTAGAGGACATGCCCTCACTGGACCTAATCAATCTTAGGGTTTTGTGGAATTCTGTTAAGGAAACTCCGTAACCTTGTTAATTGGACCAATGTTCGTCCCTGGTTAGATAAGGAGAATGCCTTGGCTTTTTCCGACAAACCTGCTTCAAGAAAATCAACTACTAATGATGGCAAAGATAGTCAAGAAGGTTACCAGATCTTGTTTCCTTCCACGAAATACGTAGAAGGCCCTTCTCCTGTGAAGGTCCCTTTAAAAATAGGGGCCAAGAAAGCGGCCCTTGGGGGGTTTATTATCGGTGTAATTCTTTGTCTTATTTCTTGGGGCACCACTGGGGTTTTTTGGTTTGGATTACTATGTGTAATTATTCCAACAATTGTTGGAACCATTGCGGGATGGGTTGGACATTTGTTGAGTCGAATTATTACAAACGAGCGCAAAGATGATTCCTATTTCTTCGACGGATAAGACGGCTCGCCCTTAGGTGAAAAACCCGTGGAAAACAAAGATAGGAAAATGCGAAGGCGAGAGGGCAAAGTTAGGCTAACGCTAATCTCCGGACCGGAACAGTTGGAATACATCTTCGAGGAACGAAGCTCGTGCATTCTCGGCCGGGCCAAAGGGTGTTTTCCTGGCTTTCCCGCGGACAAGGCCCACCGGATCATTTCCCGGCACCACTGTCTTTTGGACATCAACCCGCCGGAAATCGTGGTACGGGATCTGGGCAGCCGGGGCGGCACGTTCGTCAATGGCCAACTCATCGGCCAGCGGCCTGAGGGCATGGACCCTGGCGAAAGCCGCAAGCTGGTTTTTCCCGAGGTTAAACTCAAGGACGGCGACGAGTTGAAGCTGTGCAAAAAAGGCACGGCAATCTTTCGGGTTAACATTGTTGGTCCGCCGATACCCGCCACCCGAACCTGTCCCCAGTGTGGGCGAGATGTCTCGGCCGAAGCGGGGGCCGAGGGGCCGGGGGCTTTCGTTTGCACGGCTTGCCGGAAAAACCCGGAATCGTTTTTTTCTGAGCAGAAGTCCGGAGGGAAAAGGGTGGTGCCGGCGCTTCGGGGCTACCGCATCCAGAAGAAGTTGGACAAAGGCGGGCAGGGGTCGGTGTGGTTGGCCAAAAGCGAGCGAACGGGCGATCCGGTGGCCGTCAAGGTGATGCTGCCCAAGGTGGCGGCGGACGAGCGGGCCATCGACCGGTTTTTGCGCGAGATGGCCAGCAACCGGGTGTTGAACCATCGCCATGTGGTGCGGCTTTTCAGCTCCGGCTTCGCCCGCGGAACCTTTTACATCGTACTGGAATAGTGCGAGGGCGGCAGCGTCGCCGGGCTCATGAATGCGCGCGGCGGAAGCCTACCGGTGGATGAAGCGGTTGAGATCACCTTGCAAGGCCTGGAGGGTCTGCACTAT
>CAZFGM010000667.1:0-4055 GCA_964518515.1 uncultured Alcaligenaceae bacterium
ACAGGTTGCCAAGGGAACCCCTTGGGACATGATCACCGCCGAGTGGCGGGGCACCGTTTCCAGGGATGCCATTGCGGAAGCGTTGGAGCTGGCCCAGCGGACTTTTGAGGATCATGCGGCGGAGTACGCCCAGGAGTCTCTGCCGGCATGAATATCTTGGATGAAAACATCCCCGAAAGTCAACGAGACCTGCTGCGGAAAAAGCGTGTTACCCACCGGCAGCTTGGCCGAGACCTTGGGCGGAAGGCCTTGAAAGACCACGACATTATCTCTCTGCTTCATCAGCTGGACCGACCGACGTTTTTCACGCTTGATGGTGATTTCTATAATCGTCGCTGGTGCCATGAAGGGTATAGTCTGGTTCACCTCAATATCGAGGAAGAAATGGTAGCCGAGTATGTCCGCCGGCTTTTGCGGCATCGTGAGTTGAATACCAAGGCCAAGCGGATGGGCTGCGTTATTCGGGTCTTTCTAACAGGACTGGCGCTTTGGCGCATCCATCAGGAGAAAGAAGACCGTCTGTTGTGGCAGTGAATTTAACTTCTTATTACTTCGCGGCGGCGGGTTCTTGCCACCACGGACTGATGCGGTGGATTTTTTGCAAGACCTCAGCGCCGGCGACAGGACCGGGTTTACCTGCCGGCACCAACCTGAAGTTTGGTTGTGAATATATTGGCATCGGAGTAAACTAATAAATAGCGCTTGCAAAAAAGGAGGGGTATTTACCATGGAAAACCACAAAGACTACGTGCCGGATGATTTTTATCCCGAACCCATTCCCCTTACTTCGGAAGAGCGTGCTGCTGCCATTGCCAAAGTAAAAGCGGCTTTCTCGGCCGCGGATTTGCAACGTTACACCGAAATAGAGGAAGGTATTCCGGCCGAAGATATTCTGAAAGACCTGGAAGAAATTCACCGGAAAGCCAACGAGAACAAACCATGATCCTGAATGGCAACGGCCAGGCATTTCCTTACCGCGTAATTTTTTCCGAGTATTTACGGCAAATAATACGGCGAATCCAGGAAAAGCCGAACAAGCTGGTTTGGGCGAACAATACCTGGCCGCCTGGCGGGCCATTATTGATCGCCTTCGCAAGGATCCGGTTAGCTGCGGCGAACGTCTCTTTCCCTTGCCTTCATTAAATCTGGTCGTTTACACCATGGTCGTTGCTCCCGTGGCGGTACACTATGGGGTCCAACCAGGATAAACATTTGGTTTTTATCAAGGGGGTTATCGACATGAAGGATCTTTGAGGCAAATCGGCTGTCCACGTTGTTTTCAATATCTTACTTCGCGGGAACCGGTTCTTGCCACCACGGACTGATGCGATGGATTTTTAGCAAAACCTGGTCCTTGTCGCGGGCATCCTTGGCGGCGGCCAGCTTGGCCCGGAGCTTGAGGAGTTTTTTCTTGCGGGCGCGACGGCGGCGGAGCTCGATCTTGCGTTCGACCATGGCAGGAGCATCCTCTAGTGGAGAGTCGAGAGTGGAGCGCTGAAAACCGGCGCTTTACTCTCCGCGCTCCACTCTCAACCTGTTATGATAGTGGAGAGTGTAGAGTCGAGAGTGGAGCCAGTTTTCAACGCTCCACTCTCCGCGCTCCCCTCTCAACCCCATTCTATGCGGAGCGAGCAATGTTTAAACGCCTCTTTTTCGTGAGTGCCGGTTTTGTCCTGGGAATCGTTGCCACCGTTTACTTCACCCGGCAAACGCCCCTCCAGGCCCAGCTCTCCGAGCGGCCCGGCACGTCGCTGGCCAATCCCATCGACGAGCCCAAGGATCTGAGCGGCCTGTCCATCAAAAACCCGCGCATCCGCATCGTGCATACCACCGACCCGTGGCAGGAAGGCGGCTCGATGTACCTGCAGCAGGTCGATCCGTGGCTGGGCTACCAGTGGGGCCGGTCGCTGACGCAGCGCAACTTCCGCGAGCGCGACGGCGTCTACGGCGACAGCGGCAAGATCGACGGCATTCTGTTGCCCGACGGCGCCACCAAGATGATGGACCGCGGCCACACCAATTCGTGCGGCGCGTGCCATAACGTGCCCTACCGCGACGCCGGCGCCGGCATGACTATCGCCAAGAACGGCGGCCAGGGCCGCAATACGCCGCACCTGTTCGGCGGCGGCCTGCAAGAGATGATCGGCCTGCAAATGCGCCTGCAAGCCCTGGCCATCGTCGACGCCAACCGCGACGGCTGGATCAGCCTGGATGAGATGAAAGGCAAGCGCTGCATCCTCCGCAACATTCCCAGCGGCAGCGCCGGCCAGAGTGTGGACATCGACTACGGCAGCTTCGATGATGAGGACGGCGACGGCTATCCCGACCTGAACCCCGTCTTCTTTCCCGTCTTCGTGGACAAGGACGGCAAGCGCATCGCTTTCGCCCGCAATCTGAACTTTCCCGGCGTGGCCGGCTACACGATCGAGGTGCAGGTTTTCGGCCACGCCCACCTGTACGTGCCGTTTCGCCCGCCGGTCTCGACGACGCTGCGGGCCTTCACGGCCACGCCGTTCGACATTCACTCCGGCCTGCAAGCCCACGACCCGACCACCTACATGGCCAAGTCGGAGGGCAACCTGTTGGCCCAGGTGTCCAACCCCGGCGCCCAGCAATTCGTCACGGCGGCGGGCAAAGACCGCGGCGGCATCCGCGCCAAGTCCAAGAACGGCCTGCCCGGCATCAGCCTCGACGACCCCGACCGCGACGGCTACTGCGAGGAAATCTCCGAGGGCGATCTGGACATGGCCGAGTGGTATCTGCTCAATCATCCCGCGCCGACGCGCGGCAAGAACTCGCCCGACGCCGTCGCCGGCGAAAAGCTGTTCCACCAGGTCGGCTGCGCCGTCTGCCACGTGCCCGACTGGCACCTGTTGCCCCACAATCCCGCCGCCAAGGATTACACCCAGCGCTTCGACGGCGACCGCCGCTTCTTCGACCTCTTGGTCGCCTACAACGACAAGAACGAGCGCCTCGAAGGCAAGCTCGTCTACCTGGCCGACAAGGTGCAAGGCAAGAAGGGCACGCGCTGGACGCCGCGCCGCGGGGCCTACACCGTCCGCGGCATTTACAGCGACTTCAAGTACCACGACGTGGGCGAGGAATTCTACCAGCTGCAGTTCGACGGCAGCATCATCCGCAAGTGGCGGACGGCCCCCTTGTGGGGCGTCGGCAGCACCGCCCCTTACGGCCACGAGGGCGCCAACCTCGACCTGGACAGCGTCATCCGCCGCCACGGCGGCGAATCCTTGCAATCCCGCCGCGCCTACGCCGCCCTGGGCGACCGCGCGCAGAAGCAGGTCCTGTGTTTCTTGCAGAGCCTGGTTCTGTACCAGACCGACCAGCTTCCTTGCGACATCAACGGCGACGGCAAGATCGACCCGAACTTCAAGGTCCAGGGCATGAACACCGGCGTCGAGCGTTTCAACCCGGACTGGCTGTTCAAGGTGCCGTGCAAGATCGAGGGCCCCATCCGCAACATCCGCGGCGAGCCGATCGTGTCGTTCGCCGTCACCAACCTGCGCCAGGCCTACGGCCTGGACCTGGAATACCTCAAGGACAGCGACGGCGACGGCTTCCCCGACGTCATCGACCCGGACCCGCTGCGGCCGGGATTCAGGGATGGAGTGCGGTGACAAAACGAAAACCAGATTAATTATGGTTGCGGCTTTGCCGCGTTAGGGATTTCCACCCTATCGGAGTACCTGTTTGGCATCCGTACGGACGGCTGGGGAATATTTTTCGATGGTGCGGACCAAGAAAAAAGGGTAGTTTTTGGTGAAGCGAAGAACCCGGACCCGAACGAGGCTCCTGGAGCCGTTCGAAGGCACCATTGCCGTACTGATAACGAGATCCCAGGGGTAAAAAAGGAACCCAGTTCCATTCCCCGACCAATTCTCCGGACCAGCCGTTGGCGGCACTTTCGAATTTTTTTTCATGTCGATGCAGCAGCCAGAAATGGGAATGCCCATATTTGCAGGCGCTGAAAACTTCCCAGCTCACGAACAGGAAGATAGCCAAGCTACAGGACCAGGCTTATGCGGATATCCGCATAA
>CAZFGM010000668.1:0-4044 GCA_964518515.1 uncultured Alcaligenaceae bacterium
CGTGTGAAACTGAGGTCGGTCTACCCGAAATTAGAAGTGTGACAAAGCACTAGGCTATACGCGCGTTGCCAAGCCGAGCTAAGCAAGAAACTGGAATTTGAGAGCCACTTCAAGTTCGATCCCTCCGATTCGTCGAGTGGCGTGAGTTCTTCGCGCTCCTGGGTGTTGACTTTCTTCGGCTTAGCGGTTCCAATTCTGTTGCTTGTCTCGTATGGATATAAGTGGCTAAGACGGCGACGCATACCTCAATGAAAGGGGACAGGGGGCAATCGCGAGCAAAGGTTGTCTGCGAAGCAACAAGGTGAGGTATACTGCGTGCGACCGCGAGTACCCGGTCAGGGAAGGCGGTGCCGAGCCACAGCCCCGTCGGCGGGACACCTGCCGGGGTCATCGTACCTCGACTCCAGGTAAACCTAACGCCGACGGATTGCGAAGCGGGAAAGCAAGCCTGTGGCTCGACGAGCCGTATGCCTTGATGGGGCACGTACGGATCTGTGGGAGCCCCGGGCGGGAAACCGCCCGGGGCGACCCGGCTCTTTTTTTCGCAGTTTTCCTCGAGACAGAGGGCGGGGAACTCGAAGCCACTCTAGACTTGGCGGCAAGTGGCGCGAGGGGGGAGTGGCGGGGAGGTCAAGAGTGCCAACAGCGTTGATAACCGGGATCACGGGGCAGGACGGCTCGTATCTGGCGCAGTTCTTGTTGAAGAAAGGCTACCGAGTCGGCGGGATGGTCCGGCGCAGCAGCACGGGAAACTGCGCGCGGCTGCAAGCGTTTCAACATGATCTGGAGCTGTACGCAGGCGACCTGGCGGACCAGGCTTCCATTACGCGCGTTCTCGAGGCCGTACAGCCCGACGAGGTGTATAACCTGGCGTGCATGTCCTATGTCGGGGCGAGTTGGCATCAGGCGGTGTTGACGGGGGATTTGGCGGGTCTGGGGGTAGCCCGGCTCTTGGAAGGTATAAGGCAAGTGTGCCCGCGGGCGCGGTTTTACCAGGCCTCCTCAAGCGAGATGTTTGGCAAGGCCCGCGAGACGCCGCAGCGCGAAACCACGCCGTTTCATCCGCGCAGCCCGTACGGCGCGGCCAAGGCCTACGGCCATTTCATCACGGTCAATTACCGGGAGAGCTACGGGCTGTTCGCCTGCTGCGGCATTCTTTTCAACCACGAAAGCCCGCGGCGCGGGCTAGAGTTCGTCAGCCGCAAGATCACGCGGGCGGCGGCCCGGATCAAGCTGGGCCTGGACGCGGAGCTGCGGCTGGGAAACCTGCAAGCCCGCCGCGATTGGGGCTACGCCGGCGATTTCGTGGCCGCCATGTGGTTGATGCTCCAGCAGGACCGCCCGGATGATTTCGTCATCGGCACCGGAGTATCGCATTCCGTGCAGGACCTCCTGGAGATCGCGTTCGACTGCGTCGGCCTGGACTGGCGCGAGCATATACGGTTGGACCCGGGCCTGTGCCGGCCTGCCGAGGTGGACGCTCTGGTGGCCGATCCGACGAAAGCACGCAAGGTGCTTGGCTGGGCGCCCGTGATGCCGTTTCGGGAACTGATCGAGACAATGGTGGAGGCGGATCTGGCGGAATTGGAGGCGAGCTTGTCGGGCGCCGAGTTGCGTGGGAGCCGTCCACTTCAGGTTGCGTTGCCCGGCGCAGGGGTTTGATCGGAGGTAGGCGTTCAGCAGTCAGCTTTCAGCAGTCAGCTTTCACCAAGAAAAGGACTTGGCGATTGCCCAGAGGTTTGCTGCGGCCAGGTTTGGCTGAAAGCTGATTGCTGAGAGCTGAACGCTTGAAGGGGGAGAGCCATGGTTTCCACGGCAGTCGGTAAGCGGCGCGGCATGACGTTGATCGAGCTGCTGGTGGTTATTGCCATCATTGGCGTCCTAATCGCCTTGTTGCTGCCGGCCGTCCAAGCGGTGCGCGAGTCAGCCAACCGGGCCGAGTGCGGCAACAACCTGCATCAGATCGCGCTGGGCGTCCACCAGTTTCATGATCGCATGGGCCGGCGCATTCCCTGGAACCAGTGGCACGGTCACTATGGGGCCGGACCGAACCGGCAGGACTGGAGCTGGCTGGCCCGGCTGCTCCCCTACGTCGAACAGGAGAACCTCTACAAGACGGGGAACATCCCGACAGCGACGCTGTTGTTGAGCGGAGTCATGGATGCGCAAATCACTCTTTTCTTGTGTCCGAGCGACGGCAGCAGTTGGACGGGACCGCGGTTGGACGCCGGAAACCTCGTCGGCATCCCCGTCGGCCAAACGAATTACAAAGGGGTCAGCGGCGCCAACTGGGGCGACGACCTGCTCGGCAATGGCCCGAACATCAACACCGACTGGCGCAATCCCGGCACCAACGGCTCGTTCGACGGCCATTCTGAAGGCGACGGCATCTTCTATCGCATGGACTTTCGCCGTCGCTTGTCGCTGACGCACATCACGGATGGGACCAGCAACACGTTCATGGTGGGGGAAGACGTTCCGGCGCTGGATATCTGGTGTTCCTGGCCGTACAGCAACAACGCCAACGGCACCTGTGCGATCCCGCCCAACGTCAAGGGGCCGAACGGGCAGCCGTATCCGCCGTACAACTGGCCAAACTGCGAGTCGTTCCGCAGCCGGCATCCCGGGGGCCTCCAGTTCGCCTTCGCCGACGGTGGCGTGCGCTTCATCAGCGACGGCATCGCCCTGCCCGTCTACCGCGCCCTGGCGACCATCCAGGGCGGCGAGACCGCTGCCCCGCCGCATTAACGGAAAAGAATCACAAATCTCAAATGTCAAATCACAAACAAACGCCAAATTCCAAATGAAACGGCCGATTCTTGCAGCGCCTGGGATCGCGGAGCTGCTCTCCCTCCAAGCGGCGGGCGTTGCCGCCTTTGCCTGGTTCACGTGGCCGGCCGTTTCCGATGTTGACATGTACTTTCAGGCCTCGTGGCAAGTGCTCCAGGGTCGGCTTCCGTACCGGGACTTCCCCCTGGAGTACCCGCCGCTGGCGCTGGCGCCGTTCTTGTTTCCCCGCCTGTTGACACTTGGGCAGCCGCTAGCAGTTGCCGACTACTATGCCCTGTTTCTTTGCCAGAACCTCGTTCTAAGCGTGCTGACCGCCCTGTGCGTGGCGGGCATCTGCTCGGCCGTGGGGCAGGTTGATAAGTTCCCTGGACTGCAAGGGCAGGTTGGCAACCTGCCCCACGGCGGAACCGGGCGTGGTCCCGTGGTGCCGGTGGCGTTTTATGGGCTGCTCGCAGTGGTGAGCGCGCCGGTGCTGGGCTGGCGGTACGATGCCTTCCCAGCCTTGCTCACGGCGCTGGCCCTGCTGGCCGTGGTCAAGCAGCGGCCGGCGCTGGCGGGCCTGTGGCTGGGCCTGGCCACGGTGGCCAAGGTTTACCCCATGGTCCTGGTGGGGCTTTTCGCAGCCTACTACCTCGCAGTCGGGGAACGCCGGAAGTGCGCGCGTTTGGTCTGCGCCAGCATTGCCGTGGCAGCGCTGATCATGCTGCCCTTTCGCTTGGCCGCCCCGGACGAGTGGTTGTCGTTTCTTGCTTACCACCGCGACCGGGGCTTCGAGATCGGCAGCAGTGTCGCCGGGGCGCTGATGTTGGCGGGTGATCTGGGTTTCGCGCCCGTGACCATAGTCTACAATTACGGGGCTCATCACGTTGTCTCAGCGCTGGCCAGCGCCCTGCTCCCCTGGACGGGGCCGGCCCTGCTGCTCGCGGTCGGCGGTGTGCTTGTGCTTTACCTGTTGCGCTTCAGGAAGGAAGGGCAAAGCACCGGGAGCGTTAGCTTGCAAAGCTTGGCGTCAGCGACTGTGGTAGTGCTGCTGCCGTGCGTGCCCCAGCACTCTACGCGATGGGGGGCAGCGGGGGCACCGGGGGCACCCACACGCAGATTTGGGGTACCCCGGCCTGGTTCAAAACCAGGTAACAACGGGTGGTATTCATTGCGAAAGTTGGCAGGGGCTGCCAACAAGGGTCTGTATTACCCACAAATTTTCCCGGGCGGGGGAGCTTGTCCGCGAGCGGGACGGCGCTATGATTGAGTGCC
>CAZFGM010000669.1:0-187 GCA_964518515.1 uncultured Alcaligenaceae bacterium
TTCTGCTACGTCAATGCCGATCTGC
Source organism: uncultured Alcaligenaceae bacterium (assembly GCA_964518515.1). Taxonomy (GTDB): domain Bacteria; phylum Planctomycetota; class Planctomycetia; order Gemmatales; family Gemmataceae; genus CAZFGM01. The sequence continues at coordinate 26 of CAZFGM010000669.1, forward strand.
GCCAAGAGCAGTACAACGATGAAATCCTCCGCTTCGTCGCCTACTGGAAAAAACGCACCGGCCGACTCCCCGAGGAACTCATCTTCGACTCCCGCCTCACGACCTATGCCAACCTGAGCAAACTCAACCAGCGCGACATCCATTTCATCACGCTGCGCCGGC
>CAZFGM010000669.1:197-4021 GCA_964518515.1 uncultured Alcaligenaceae bacterium
CGCTGCTGGCCGCCGGGTTCGACAAAACAGACCTCAAGGTTCCCTGGCTGGGCGGCAAACGCCTGCGTCTGGTTTTCGGCTAACCGCCCCATGGGGTTAAGTGCCGACCTAACAAGGCCCCCTCCCGGGCAGACTTTGTTAGGGCGAAGGGGGCCTATGGGAATCCAGGCTAGCCCGCTATCCCGCCGCGGCAAAGGGGCAAGGGACTTCCGCCCGCACTTGGACCAGCGGCGGGATAGCGGGCCGTTGAACACAACCGGATCCCCCCAGCCGGTACACTTGAAACAGCCGGGCGCGACGCCGCCCTTGGGGAATTGTATGCGGCAGGCAGAGGCCTGTGCCAGGAAAAAAAGTCAGGGCCGCGGGTTGGGCGGCGGTGGACAGGTCCGGGCGAAAGCGGTGCCCAGGCGGCGGGCATAACGATTGCAATGGCCGTACGCATCCTGACGCTTGCAGGGCCGCGTCCGCGCCTGCGGAGGCGCGGCCCGGCGCGGACCGCCCCCAAGGCCGGTCGCCGGCCGCCGACCGGGGACCTCTGCAGACGAAAGCCAGCAGCCGACAAGGCGCTGTTTTTTCTGGGAAAGTTTGTTGTTCATGAAGTGTTCCAGCACCAGACACGCTCGAAGTCGCGGCCCCGCGGGCGCGCGCCACTCCAGAAGATTTCCAGCCGGCCCTGGCGGCACCCAGGACACAACGCGTCCACCACTCCGGCGGCGCTCGCTTGTTCCGCGATGCGCGGCGGCGCTGGTGGCGGAACGCCAGGGCCGGCTGGGACGGCGGCCAAGGTCGCCGCCGCCAGCAGCAACGGGGCCGCCCACGCCATGGCCAAGCCGGCGGTCGCGGCAGACGATGCTGCCGCGGGGGTGGCCCAAGACCGCCCAACGCGCGGGTGCGGCACAGGAACGTGTAACAGCCGCTACCGTAGGTTTCGTTCAACACTAGCCCGCTATCCCGCCTTCGCTCGGTTCGCCTACAGCCGTTGGCTTGTCCGACGGCGGGATAGCGCGGCGGTTGAACGGAACCGGGCCCCCCGGTCAGGCCACGGGTTTCAGCCGGGCACCCTCTTGGGGATTTGTATCCAGAGCAAGAGATCCTGGCCCGTGCAAACCCCATTTGCAAAATTAAGGTCGCCTTATGCGGTATATAGCGAATTTCCGGGGGACCGTTGGAAGTCGAACCGGCAAACATCTTGTCCACTGGAAGAAACCGACAGCTACCGTAGGTTTCGTTCAACGACCACCATCCATTGCCGGGCCCGCGGCCAATCTTTCAACCACCGAATGCCGAAATGCCGGCCCGGTCCATCGCCTCTTCTACTTCGTGGTCGCGGCGAACCGCAGTGGCCCGGTCCTTCCAGGGACAGGGGGACGGCGTAAGATAGGGTTGACCTGCGAATCCCTCCTGGTCCCCGGGGTTCTCTTGGTAATAGGCCGTCATCAAATGGGAAAGGTCGGTATAGAAAATGTTTCGCCGATGGAGTTCCACGGTGGCTGGCCCTTTGAAGGGGTCTGTCGTCGCCTCGTAGATGAAGGCAGCCAGAAACTCTCGTTCGCGATCCGTCAGTAACATGATTATCCCTCCCCGCTCACCAAGGCCATCGGAAACGACCCGAGGATGGTCAACTGCTCGCATTCCTTTTCCAGGGCCGTGAGGGCCTTCTTCACTTTCGGCTCCTCGATGTGGCCTTCGAAATCGACGAAGAACACGTAGGCCGGCTTGGACAGCTTGGCGGGGTAGGATTCGATCCAGGTCAGGTTGAGCTTGTTATGCTTGAAGATTTCCAGGGCGTCGGCCAAGGCGCCCGGATTGTGCGGCACGCGGAACATGATGGCGGTCTTGTCATGGGCGGTTTTGCCGGTTTCATGATGGCCAATGACGGCGAAGCGCGTCTCGTTGTGGGCATAGTCCTCGATGTCGGCGAAGAGAATCCGTAAGTTGTAACGAATGGCGGCGAGCCGGCTGGCGACGGCGGCGGCGCCGGGCTCCTGCTGGGCCAGCTGAGCGGCCACGGCGGTGCTGGAAACTTCCTTCAAATCCGCGTGCGGCAGGTTCTTCGAGAGCCAGTTTCGGCACTGGGCCAGTGCCTGGGGCTTGCTGTACACGCGGCGGATCATTTCCTGTTCGCAGTTGGCCAGGAGGTTGTGATGGATTTTTAGCCGAACCTCCGCACAAATTTTTATCTGCGTCAGCCGCATGAACATGTCCAAGGTCTCGGACACCCCGCCATCGGTGGAGTTCTCAATCGGCACGACGCCGAAATCGACGTGGTTGCGGTTCACTTCCTCGAAGACGGAGGAGATGCTGCCGACGCGCATGAACTCGACTTGCTGGCCAAAGCGCTCGACGGCGGCCAGGTGGCTGAAGCTATATTCCGGGCCCAAGTAGGCCACTTTCAGGACTTTCTGCAGAGCTCGCGACCCGCTCATGACCTCGCGAAAGACCGCCCGAATAGTCGCCTCGTCCAGAGGTCCCTTGTTGGCGGCCAGCACATTTTGATAGACTTCTTCCTCCCGCGCCGGGTTGAAAATGTCGCTGCCGTGATTGTTTTTCACCCGGCCGATCTGGGACGCCAGGGCCGCCCGCTCGTTCACCATTTTGAGGATTTGCAGGTCCAGCTTATCGATGTGCGTTCGCAGGCTTTTGAGCTGGGCGGCGGAACGGTGGGAGTTATCCGACTCAAGTTTCCGGGCCATAGTAATCTCGCTTGAGAAGGTGCGGGCTTTTTTCAATCTAATCAGGTAGCAAACAGGTGTCAACTAACAAGGATGGGCAAAACCCGTTTTTTCCCTTAGATTTCTGTCTTAGAGACAACCATATAGACTACGTTACTCTTTTGTTACATTTTATTGTCTCGTTTGGAAACAATTCGCTTTTTTTGACCGGAACGTTCCCCTTTGACTGCCATTCTCCGAAACCAAACGGTTATTCATTCTGTCAGATTGACAGTTGCCATCTTTTTTTGAATCCATGGGTTTCCTATAACTATCAAACAGATCGAAGTTTAGGAATTGGTTTCTTTTCCCCGGCACGGTAGTTGCACTTTATTCTTAATCTACCGAACCGGAAAAACGGAATCAGAGAGACTCGCCGGAACCTACTGGCCAGAAAGGAGAAACATCCGATGGCGGAAGAAAAAATCATCGGCATCGACCTGGGCACCACCAACTCCGTGGTCGCCGTAATGGAAGGCGGCGAAGTGAAGGTCATCCCTAACCAGGAAGGCAACCGACTCACCCCCAGCGTGGTCGCCTTCACCGACAAGGGCGATCGCCTGGTCGGCGATCCGGCCAAGCGCCAGGCGGTGACCAATTCGCGCCGCACCGTCTTCTCGATCAAGCGCTTCATGGGACGCCGCCATAACGAAGTCCAGAGCGAAGAAAAGCTGGTCCCCTACAAGGTCGTCGGCGCCGCCCAGGAGCTCGTCAAGGTGGACATCGACGGCAAGCAATTCACGCCGCCGGAGGTTTCCGCTCTTGTCCTGCGCAAATTGAAGGAAGCCGCCGAGGCCTACCTCGGCCATCGCGTCAACAAGGCGGTCATCACCGTGCCGGCTTACTTCAACGATTCCCAGCGCCAGGCCACCATCGACGCCGCCCAGATCGCCGGCTTCGATACCGAATGGGAGCTGGAAGGCAAAGACGGCAAGAAGACCAAGCAGCGCATGCGCATCATCAACGAGCCGACCGCCGCCTCCCTGGCCTATGGCCTCGACAAAAAGAAGAACGAGAAGATCGCCGTCTTCGACCTGGGCGGCGGCACCTTCGACATTTCCATCCTCGACGTCGGCGACGGCGTCTTCGAGGTCAAGGCCACCAACGGCGACA
>CAZFGM010000670.1:0-4015 GCA_964518515.1 uncultured Alcaligenaceae bacterium
CGTCGTTGCGGTTGCCCTCGTAGATCTCGTAGTACAACGGCAACTGCCCGTCGGCGCAACAAAACAAGGCGTAACTCACCTGACGCAGATTGCTGCGGCCTTGCTTGTTCTTGCCGCGGCGGGCGATGGCGCAGCGCGTGTTGAACGTGTCAATGAAGGTGTAGAAATTGGTGCCGTCGTAGCAGACCCGCGACAGATCGAGGTGTTCCCGAGCGACGACGCCTTGCAGGATCTCTTGCCAGATGCCCTGGGCTGTGGGGGCAGCGATGCGCTCCATGTGGTCCCAGAAACGCTGGGAACTGAGATTGGCCGCGCTGGCTTTGGGCAGGTGACGCAACAGGGTCGTGGCGGCGATGCCAGGCTCCCGGTTTGTTACGCAATGTACCATCCGCCACGGAGAAAGCAAGCGCCTAAGCGCCTGCCGGTGGAAAGGTGCATTTGCCCACGGAGAAAAAAAGAGCCGCTGGAATGGTTCGTAGTGCGGGCTTCAGCGGTACGGAGCGTGGGGTGCGCCTAACCCACGAGATGCGAAGGTATTAAAACGGAATGGTTCAAAAAGGGGTAACATTCAGGGCAAGACCCCAGGCCAGTTGGAAGGGAGCGGTCGTCAGTCTTAAGTCATTCATTCTCAAGAGGTTTTGACCTGGGGCCCTTGTTGGCCAACTGTTTTTGAGTTTGGCCAACAAGGGGGCTTTGCGGTGCCACCCGCTTGCCCGCCATTTTGAACCATGCCATAAAACATAAAAACACTGCGCCGTACCGATCAAATGCCGTCGCGGAATTGATCGGTACGGGCGGGGATTGCCGGCGTAAGCGGCCGGGTTTCGGCGGCGGCGTAACCCGGCTCCTCACGGAGCTCGGCTCGCCTCAATATTCGCCGCAAAGATTACTCGAGCCTTCCTCGGTCAATCCTTCGTGACACTCACCAGAATCGGCGGGCTGGCGTAGCTGATCTTCACTACGAAGTTGATCGACACGTGGGCCAGGACGCAGATCGGCACGTTGTCGATGGGGGCGGCTTTGGGGTCGGCCTTGAGGACGATGTGGCCTTTGCTGCCGGCGCCCAGGAGCGTCTTACTTTTGCCGGCGACCACGGTCACGCCGGGCGGCAGCGGATTGCCGAAAACCTGGCCCAGGTGGGCCAGGGGAATGTCCAGCGACACCCCCTTGTCATAATCCGGCCGGCGGTGCACGGTCACGTCGATCTTCATTTCCTGCCCCGGTTTCAAGGTGATGTTCGTGGCGCTGACCTCAACCTTGAGGATGTCGGAGGGATCGGTGACCGCCACGGCGTGCAGGTTGACGTCGAAGCGGGCCCGGCCGCCGCCGGGAGAATAAACCTCCTGGTTGGCCTGGACCTTGCGTACCAAGGTTTCCTCCTTGCCCTGGGGAGTCTTGACCTGGGCCGTGCCGACCACTTCGACGATGGCGGCGGACGGCCTGGCGTTGGGCGACGCGGTCAAGACGATCACGCCCTGGGTCATCGTCGGCCCAATGGTCAGCGGGCTGGCCGTCACCTCCTTGGGCAGGCCCTTGATCTCGACTTGCACCGGGCCGGCAAAGCCATTGCTCCGAACGACGTGCACGTACCAGGCCGTGCTGCTGCCCGGGCCGATCATGGCCTTGTCCGGATCGCAGCGGAGGTTGAAATCCGGGCGGGCGAAATCGGCCTCGACGTGATACACAAAGCTGTCGCCGCCCTTGCTGTTCAGGTCGCGGACGCGGAGGATGTAGTCGCCGTCGGCGGGCGGGGTGAACACCAGCAGCGGCTCCTTGCCGTGACTGTCGTCACTAGCGGCCAGGATCGTCCCCTTGGCATTCATGATCTCGATCACCGCGTGGACGCTGGAATTAAGCAGCGTGCCGAAGCGGCGCGCCTTGACTTCGAACCGGATGGCTTTGCCTTTGGCGCTTTTGAAAAGGTAGTGATCCAGGTCGCGTTTCTTATCGATCTTGCCGTTGATTCCTGCCGGCAAGTCCATTCGCGTGGCCTTCTCGGGTGTGTCGTTGGGCTCCTGCTCCACGACCTGGGGCAAGGCGCTGACGATAAACGTGGCCGGGTTGGTCTTGACGCCCTCGATATCCACCTGGACTTGCTGGATGCCCGGCTGCTCCGGCACTTTCAGTTTGGCCTTCTTCCCTTGACCGGGGCCGATGGCTTCAACCTCTATGTCCTTGCCGGGATTGCCGGCCATGGGAAATACGTGCGAGACGTAGGGTTTCGTGGTGGCAAAAAGGGCATAGACCCAGCGCGGATCGCCGTCGTAAGTCGATTCGCGGACCTGAATGTAATAGGCGCCGGCCCTGGGGATGGTATAGCGGAGCATGGGGTCGGCGAAGAAAAAGCAATCGTTGGCGGCCAATTCGCGGCCGTCGGCGTCATACAAGGTCAGCATCGGCTTGGCGTGCTTTTGCAGGTCGTGAATCTTGTCCTGCAAGCGGGCGCAAAACAGCTCGAAGGACACAGTCTGCCCGGCCTCGGCCTGGAACTTGAAGTAATCGACGTCCTCGACCGCCTCGATCTTGCCGGCAACGACGCAGGGCAAGGTGATGGCCGGCGCCTGGGCCGGCGTGTTGTTGGCCGTGCCTTCCGCAACGACCGGATCATCCACGATCAAAATTTGTCCGACGCTGGAGATGCCGAGGGTGGAGGCGAGGCGGAATTCACGCACGCCCAGCGGAGCATCGGCCGCGACGGTGACTTTCATCTTGACCTGGCGAGTCGCTCCCTTGGGATCTTTGCCGGCCGGCCCGGGAACGAGTGCGGCGCTGACTCCCTTTCCTTCAAACAGGGCCTGGTAAGCGCCGGCGAAGTTCATCTGCCCCTCGACGGCCACCTCGGTGGTTTTACCGCGCTGCACCGCCACCGGATTGGTATGCGTGATCATGGGGTAGGAGGTCTGGGCGATGGAAGGGGTCGTCCCAAAGAGCAAGGCGAGGAAACAGGAATAATCGATCAACAGATTCGTTCGGCGGAATTTCATAGGTTCCTCGATTTTTCTGGTCACCTGTTTCTTGATTCACTCCCAATCCATTTCATATCCATCTTTTCCCGGAAAAGCCACCAAAAGGAAAATCTTCGCTTTCAAAATCCGACAAAAACCCGGTTCGGCCTCCGGAATCCCCGGACTAGGCTAGGTTTTGAGTTCCCGAGTTTGTAACCGTTTACCTCTTCAGAGCCGCGACTGTGAGGGAGCGGGAGGCGCCCAATTCGCTCCCTCACGGTCGCGGCTCGGACGGTCAGGTTCGAAAAAAACCTGCAAAAATGGGAAGGCACCAAGCAACCTCTGAACGGTTACCCAAGTTTATCTCAACTTGACCCCCTTGCGGCGAACAAATAAACTCCAACTGGCCACGATTTGGCCTTCCGGACGTGCACCAGGGACGATCCGGCAAGAAAGAAACGCGATACCCGGTAGTGTAACGGTAGCACAAGAGATTTTGGTTCAACCGAGACCGCCCAACTCTTCAGAATAGCGAAATGCACAACCCTCGCAAATCAGCAACTTGCGAGGGGTCTTCTTTTGGCCGCACGGAAACGACGCCAGCCCAGTTACAATAGGGTTACGTATTTTTTGGCGAGTTACGGCCGCTCACCGGGTCGGGGAAGATCAAGAGAGCTACGGGACCGAAGCCTGCGAAGCGGGCAAGCATCTGTCTTTCCTCCGCCGTGGCGGCCCGCCGCTCCTGGTCGATGGTCTTGAGGACTCGGATGGCGTCGAGGATGTCCCGTGCTTTGCCTTTTTCGCCGCTGGCGATGATCAAGGGTTCGGGAGGCGAGGGATGTTTGACACTTGCGGCGAACAGATCAGGAGGGGCGTGGTGGTTTTTGGGGCTTTCGGTGTTTCTTCCGGTGGCGGTGACTCCGGCTCGCTCGCAGCCGGATTGATAGGCACGAAGTCAAACAGCGTCGGTTGACGCGGTGACGTCTTGACGCCGGCAAGGTGTGACAGAGAAACCCTGTTGCTCCTTCGAGGGAATGCGGTTTGCTGGAATCCAAAAAGTGCTCCCGTTC
>CAZFGM010000671.1:0-4013 GCA_964518515.1 uncultured Alcaligenaceae bacterium
CCCCAGGGCACTTGACCAGCTGTTCCCACTCGACTTCACGATCCCCACCGCCTCACCCCCCCCCAGCGATGGGGGATAATGAATAATCCGGGCTAATCTATTCGGTCTGAAAAAAACCCATGCGGACCCTCCACGCCAGACGGCCTCGGGCCTAGCGCGCCGTTTGCGGCTTAGCGGACCCGCAGGTCACGCTAAGCCGCAAGCGGGACTTCTGAAAAAAGTCCTTAATCATCCACCTTGAGCTTTTTCACCTTCGGAATGAACGCGCCCAATTCCTCCTGGACGGCGGCGGGGAGCACGGCATGGAACTCCAGGCCGGTCTCGGCCAGCTTCACGGCGAAGCCGACCGGCGGGGTCTTGGCAAAGGCCGGCACCTCGATCGGCATCGGGGAGAAGGCTTTGATGGCGCCGTGGACGAGGTCGCGCATGCCCTTGGGGTTAACGTAAAACGCCCACTGCGCGCCCTTGGGAAGCAGAGACGCCGTTTTGACGATGTCCGGGTCGGCGGCCAGGCCGGGGCCTTTGGCTCCAAGGAGATTTTTGAGGCCGGACGCCGGCGTGTAGCGCATGATCACGGCCGTGTCATTCAGGGGCGCCATGGCCATCGTCATTTTACCTCCCGGCCCGAACATCTTTTCATAAAGCGCTTTTAATTCATCGGGATTCGGAATGCCGGCGGTAAGATCGGTGGTTATTTCCAGGGCGGTGACGCCGTTTACTTTGACCCGTTTGAATTCCGAGGACGGCATGAACGGGATTTTGAGGTCTTTGAGAACCTCATTCATGCCCTTCATTCCCTTGGCGTAGCGGGCCAGGTATTCCGGGGCGTTGTCGGTGTGCATCACGGCTACCATGCTGGCGAACAGCGGCTCGTCGGGCTTGCCCACGTGCATCACCATGCCCATGCCGTTGACGCCCTTGGCCATCTGGGCGTAAGCCTGCTCCAACTTCTTCAATTTCTCCGCAGGCAGGTCTTTGGCGTTGCCGAGGGTTTTGATCATCTCCAGGTTCAAGTTCATCATGGCCAGCATGGCGTTTTCCGGGAGCATGCCGCCCAGAGCCACGGCATAAGGCCCGGCCGGCAGACCGACCAGCGGACCGCCGGGCAGGGGTTTGAAGCCCGCCGCTCCCTTGGCGAAACCGCTGTCCTTGGCGAACAGGGCCCGGGCATTGACGTGCAGATTGCCCGCCGGGTCGATCCGCCCGCCCAGGCCCACGTGCGTTACATCCGTTTCGATGGATTTCACGAAACCGCCAAGCTTATCAATCCATTTGACCATGAACTGGGCTTCCGGCGGCGCTTCGGCAAAGCCTTCCTTGGCACGCTCGAGCCCCTGGCGCATCAAGGCCGTCACGGTCTTGAGACCCTTGGGGGTCATAACGCCGGCGACGTCGTTGTGATTCAGCCACGCCGTTAGCGGGGCGGCCCAGGCGGCCACGTTCTTTTTCGCTTTCAAAGCCTTTTCCAGAACGCTCCGTTGGTGTCTTTGGCCCACGAGGGCAAAAGCGCCTTTCTTGGCCGCCAGCATGGTTATTTCCGCGACGGTAATCTCGGTGATTGCCCCCGAGGCATCCTTGGGCCGAAACGGTTCGAGAAACTCTTTGTAATCCGTGACGGGTAGGAAAATGACCGCGATTTCGGGGTCCTCGTCGGAGGGGGGGAACAGAGCAATGGCGGCGCTGCCTTTTTCATTGAGGCCTTTTTGCACGCCCAGCTTGGTCTTGATCAGCGCCAACAGGGTACCGCCCGGCAACGGCGTCCCGAGACGCTTGGTCAGACCGGCAATCTTGTCGTTGGTTTGCTCGATGCGGTTGACGAGGACGAAGCCCAGGGCGTCCTCCGGAATGATCTGCAAGGCTTCCTTGACTCCCTGCGCCCGCGCGGAAGTCGCTGGAAATCCAAACGCGATCAGGGCCGCGACAAAACAACTCCATCTCATTGTGGCACCTCCCGGTGAAGGAATGGCCTGAAAGATTGAGGCCAGGGTTGTGACGAATGGAAAAAGGTGAAATGATAGTGGCGAATCGTCGGCGCAAAAGCAAGCTTTTTTTTGGTCTCCGAGGAAGCCGCCGTATGGGCGGGACTGGTTCGGTCGTGGTGGGTCCGGCTCGGCAAGCCGCACCTACCCAATGCCGTTTCTGCCCCGACCGTGTCGGATGGGGTTGCCCACCGGACGAAAAATATTACCCGTCCACCAATTGATACGTGCCGTTGCCGGCATATTTGAGCTTGCCCTGTTTGACCAGCTCTTCCCAGAGCGCCGCGGGGAATTGAACCGGCGGCATGATGGCGACGATGTCGGATTTCTTGCCGCCCGTGGTGGGGCCGTAATTGAGATTGGATTCGGCGTCCAGGCGGGTGAGCTTGAGGCGCTTTTTGAAGGCCTTGAGGGCCGCCTTGAGGTCGTCCTTGGAAGCAGGACTCGATGCGGGTTGCGACATGACCGGTCTCCAGGATTGGCGCGGGCCAGCGAACCAAGCCATTGTAGAACGGGACACCTAAATAAGAAGTGGGTTCTTCGGAGTTTCGTGTGGGTGAAAACAGGGTAAAATTACCTCCCAAGGGGAATCACCCCCAAGGAGGGGATGGACCATGAGAGACGTTGACTTCATGGCTCAACTTTTGGCCCTTGAGGAACCCTGGCTGGACCGGTGATCGGCACCAGCTCAAATTCCTGGGTGGAGGATTTTCCGGGGTTTCTTTTTCATGTCTCGGTTCCAGCTTTCCGAAGAAAACAGTCTTGTCGGTCCTGTCGTGGACCACAACAGAAAGGAAAGCCGTTGGCAGTGATCGCGTGGCGAACCCCTTTCAGGTCAAACACGCCAGGCTCCGTCTTACTTTCGCGTACGCGATCGCAAATGGCCATGAGCCGAACGCGCGGCGTCAAAGATGCAGCGGACATGAAGAGCTTCCCTTTCAGGGCCATCCGGGTCGAGTTTTCTGCTCCTGTCAGCGGCAATCCAACTCATGCTAACGGATTCTGACACTGTTTGCTAGTTTCCAGTCCGTCCCTCGTTCCAAACGCCGTGCAGCTGGCAAAGCGCGGCGTGCCAGCGGCGTTGCACGGTTCGCACGGAGACGTTTAATACCGCTGCGGCTTCGGCCTGAGACAGGCCCTGGTAGAATAACAAGCCGACGATCTCCCGCTCCTCGTCCGGCAGCGCGTCGATTTGCTGATGCAACTCGCTCCATTGCGCCAAGGAACACGGTTCGTGACTGAGATCGGCCGGGTCCACTGGTCCGGGGCCATGGGGACCGGGGGCAGCCGCGCTATCCTGGTTGGCGCCCATCCCCTGGGGTCCGTAGAATTTCCGGGCCAGATCGAGAAGCTCGCGACGAATCTGCAACGTCGCCAGGGCCAGAAATTCCCGCGGGGTGTGCGGTTTCGCCTCGCGCAGGGCACCCACCAAACGCAGCAACGCATTTTGCAAAACGTCACCGGTTTCCGCCCAGCGGCGCACGCGCCGGAAATCGCCCAACATCCGGCGGGTGAGGCTCGTCAACCGGTCGCAGTTGTGCCGCAACAACGCATCGACGGCTACCGCGTCCCCCGCGACTGCCCGGGGCAGAAACTGTTGCATCATCGATTGTTGGCTAGGGGAGTCGGTCATCGGCACCAGGAAGTTATCCCCGCGGCAAGGAGGGCACGGCTTAAGGACCGTCCCTTGAAACATCTTGGCAATGATTGCGGATTGGGCTGGAACCACTTTACTATACCAGAGGTTTCGTGCTCTTGGCCAGTTCCATTTCCCCAGTCGGTGGGTCAAGATCCGGAGCACGCTGGCAAGCATCCCGGCTGAAGGCCGAGGCGCCGGGCAGATGCCGCTTTGCCTTCAGGCTACCGGGATTTTGATCATGAGAGGAAATCCTCGGCGCGGGTGGATTACGGGCTCGTAGTGCGGGCTTTAGCCCGTTCATCCTTGCGAAAACGGGTTGAAGCCGGCACTACGAACTATCGTAACCGTTCACCGCTTTTTTACGAGTTTGGGTGCGGGCTGGCCGGTGCGGTGAG
>CAZFGM010000672.1:0-4002 GCA_964518515.1 uncultured Alcaligenaceae bacterium
CGTCACCGGCGTAACCGGCATGAAGATCATCAAGGCCATCTTGGCCGGCCAGCGCGATCCGCTGGAGTTGGCCAAGCACCGCCACGACAACTGCAAGCGGACGGAAGCGGAGATCGCACGGGCGCTCTACGGCAATTGGCGTGAGGAGCACCTGTTCGCGCTCAAGCAAGCGGTGGAGCTGTACGAGTTCTATCAGGCCAAGCTGCGCGACTGCGATAAGCAATTGCAGGCGCACTTGCGCACCTTCACCGACAAGGGTGCGGGCCAGACCCTGCCGGCCAAGCCGGCCAAGCCGCGTAAGCGTCTGAACGTCAACGCCGCACGTTTTGACGTGCGTGCAGCCCTGCACCGAATGAGTGGCGTGGACGTGACGGTGCTGGAGGGGATCGACGAGTCGACGGCACTGGTCATCCTCAGCGAGACCGGTACCGACATGTCGAAGTGGCCAACCGAGAAGCACTTCACGAGTTGGCTCGGCTTGTGTCCACAGCACCAAGGTTCGGCGGGCAAGATCAAGAGCCGGCACACACGGCGTGGCGCCAACCGCGCGGGGCGGGCCTTTCGCATGGCGGGCCAAGGGAGCCATCACGCCAAGAACGCCCTGGGGGCCTTCTATCGCCGTATCCAGGCACGCGCCGGCGGCGCCAAGGCGGTCGTGGCCACGGCACGCAAGATCGCCTGCCGCTACTATCGCCTGTTGAAGTACGGCCAGGAGTACGTGCGCCAGGAGATCTCCGCATATGAAGAGGCCTATCGGCTACGCCTCGTAAAAAGCCTCGCCCGCAAGGCCACGGAGCTGGGCTACCAACTGGTGCCCGTGACTCAAACCTGATCCCATGGTCATGCGGCCGCGCCGCCCGGCGGCAAGCATCAAGCCAACACAAGGCCGATTCCACGCCAAACCCATTCAACCTGGGTAGCGGGGAGCGTGCGCAGCTCAAACCGCTCAAACCTGAAAAAACCATTCAGCGAACTGTCACTTGACGGTCTGTCCCCGGAGAGTTTCTTGGGAGGGCCATTCAAACATCGAGAGTTGCCGGCCACGTGGCCGGCAACTCTTCGGTTCATATCACTCTACGTACATTAGCTTTGCGTCGGATTTTCCGACTTGCCGGCCAATTCTCTCACTCACACGGAAACAATTTTTTCCGGTCTTTTTGGGCCGGCTGAGCTGGCAAACGCACCATGCCTCGATCATAATGGTATGGTTGTCGATGCAGGGTTTGCATTTCCTGTCTTTGCCTTTCTTATCACGCCGCCTTTTCCATGCCCGTGTCATTGAAGGCGTCGAAGATTCCCGGACTGATTTGGCGGAAAATGCGAACGCCCCGGCGGACCAGCTGCTCAATCTGCCCGTAGCGGTCCAGGTCCTCGTAGGTGAAGATGACAACGGGGTAAGGCAAGGGCACCAGCAACAAGCTGGTCAACAGCCGATCCCGGTCCGCCGGCGCCCAGCTATCGAAATCGAGGACCAGGCCCTTCAGGCGCTGCCTGCTCAAGTCGTCCCTGAAATCGACCAGCGCCACATTTTCCCCGAATGCATCGGCGAGGCGACGAAATCGATCATGGTTCACCTCGCTGCAACCGTGGTAACCGATGAGGTCTCCGGTCGGCACCCGTTTGCCCGCGTGTCCATTTTCCAGCCACCATTCGTTGGCGTAGAGGTTGTCCATCTCGGCTCCTTGTTCTTGATTCCAACGCTTGGCACCCAAGCAAAACCCGTTCTGGAGAAAGACCGGCTGCTGACAAAAATGATTACGCTCAATGAGGGCACATTTTTTCCGTGACCGGGAAGTGGCAAACTTGAGAGATGCACTTGTTGGCAAAGAACCGGCAGCGTGGGCGTATGTGTAGATGATGGTGTTTCAGGAACACAATCCCAGAAAGAAAAAGGAACCGCCCATGCTTGCCATTCGTCCCGAGCTGGCCCGCCGAATCATCTGGGAAGCCGAGGCCGTCAAAGCCAAGTTTCCAGGCCGATTCTCGCTTGCCATGCTCGACCAGGGCTTGCCGTGCTGGGAAGGCACGGTGCCGGTGGAGGGGCGCGCCTTTCCGGTGCGCGTGACGTACCCGGCTGCCTATCCGGGCTTGCCTCCGGCCCTGGAAACGACCTTTCCGCTGCCCGCAGCTTGCCCGCACGTCCTCGGCCGAACGGCGGACCGTGCCTCTCTGTGCTGGATCGCCTCGAACGCCTACGCGGTTCGCCGCCGCTGGGACCCGCAATGCCACACCGCCGCCACGGTGATGCGCGCCGCCCAGCGCTGGTTCCTGGCCTATCTTGTGTGGGATGTCCTGGGGAAATGGCCCGTGGCCGATGCCTGGGTTTGGTAGCCGAATTCGCAAGAATTCTTCACGGGGTTTCCCAACGGTGGGGGTACCCCAAATCTGCGTGTGGGTGGGGGGGGTAGTCGATTGCTGGGAAATACCCACCTTTGCCGCTGCCCAGGTGCTAGGCGGCTTTGAACCGTGCCAATTCGACTACATGGCGAAGGAGCCAGGAACATGGACCCTGATTTTGTCCAATCGTCTTCCCGGGAGTCCCTTGCCGACCTGGCCAGTGCTCGGGTTGCGGTCCTGGGCGCGGGAAGCGTAGGTGGGCTGGCGGCCTGGTGTCTGGCAAGCGCCGGGATCCGCGCGCTTGACCTGGCCGACCGCGACATCCTGCATTCCAACAATCTTCGCCGCCACGTGTGCGGCAAGGCCAATCTCGGTTGGGACAAGCCCAAAGCCGTGGCCGACTTTCTCCAGGACCGGTTTCCCCGCGTGCAGGTTCAAACCCATTGTCTAGACTTCCTGGAAAGTCCCGCGACCTTACGAGAATTGATCGCCGCGGTTAACATCCTGCTGGTGGCCATCGATCAGGAAGGGCCCAAGCACCTGATTGATGCCATGTGCCGGGAGCTGAGCCGGCCCGCTGTCTATGCCGGCGTCTATGGAGGCGGCTGGGGAGCGGAAATCATCCTGGTGGACCCCGCCCGGCAAGCGCCGTGCTACGCCTGCGCCGCCCGCACCATGGGCCGAGCCGGCATTCCTTGCTTCCGTCAAGAGAATTTGCCGGCCTATGCCCTTCCGCCGATCGCGGGACAAACGGAAGCCTGGTCGCAGGCCGATCTGTGCAGCATCATGCCCACGGCCGCTTTGGCCGCCAGAATCACCCTGGCCTGGCTCATGGCATTCCGTGGCCAGGCATCTCTCCTGCACGAGTTCACTCATGGGCAGACAACTTGCTGGCGCATCGCCTTCCGGCAAGTTCATGAGCTTGACCTGGAACCCTGGCGATTGACGCCTGTCGCCGTGGAGGAAGCTCCGGGCTGTCCTGCCTGTGGATGCGAGACCTTCCCTGTTTCAGGCGAATTCCTTGGGCCTTTGCTGAAAGGCCTAGCGCCATGAGATCACGCATGAAAACAATTCGCCTCGGGGCATGCCGGATTCGCTGGGGCATCTTTCGCTTGGAAGCACCAGGGTTGGCCGAGCCGGGACTGGTTTCCCCAGAACTCGAACTGGTGCTTCTGATGGAAATCAGCAGCCCCGCCGCAATGGACCAGTTTCTTTCGTTTGAGCTGCTGCGGGGAAACCAGGTTCGCGATCGGCATGAGTTGCGCATCCAGCTGCGACCCGGCGAAACCTGGTCCGGAGCTTTTCGCCTTTGCCGCGGAACAGGCGGGCCCGGGGCCAGCTCCCGGCTGGTTTGCCGGTTAATGCTTGATGGCCGCGAAATCGATCGGCTTGAGGTCCTCCTTGGCAAGCCAGCAGTCGATGCCCAGGGGCGATTCCAGGACCCCGGCCAGCCGAAACCATCCGATGCCACCTTGCTCGCCTACCAACAGGAATTGCAAAGACGGCTTGGCAACTCCGGCTGAATCAAGTTGGTCATTCCGAAAAAAACTGTCCTGGACAACGTAGTGCTTCATGAAGGCACCGTGCCATTGACTGACAAGATCCATTCCCCTTGAACGCCGATTTCCGCACAGCCTAATGTCGTGACAGGTAACGACAATGGCG
>CAZFGM010000673.1:0-3998 GCA_964518515.1 uncultured Alcaligenaceae bacterium
ACGGTGTTGCAGCCGGTGGCGGCGACGATGCCCCACTGGTCGCCGTACTTGGAGCCGGTGGCGGCGCACATCATGCGCAAGGCGGTGCCCTCGCCGCAGCCGGCGCAGGAGCCGGCGCCGCCGACGTAGAGCATCGTCTGTTCCTTGAGCATCATGTCGATGAGCAGGCTGTCGTTGATGTACTTGTTGTTGCTCGGCCCGATGTTTTTGAAGAAGCGGTGGCTTTTGCGGGCCTGGCTCATGACCTCGTCGGTCTTGGGAATCATCTTCAGGGCGTCGTCGTCGCACACGGTGACGCACTCCTCGCAGCCCTTGCACTTGGACGGGTCGATGATGATCTGGAACATGCCGCCGGGCAGGCCCTTCTTCTTGCCGGCGTCGTAATACTTCTTGGTCTTGGCCCACTGCTTCTTGTACATTTCCCGGTCGGCGGGATCGGCGATCATCTGCAGCTTGGCTTCCAACTCGTCCTCGCCGAGGACCTTGCCGAGGATGGCGGTGTCCGGGCACTCGGTGACGCAATCCATGCAGGCCGTGCAATTCTCGGGGATGTACTCGGGAATTTCCGGGGCGATATTGCTGAAATCGCGGAGCGTGGCGGTGCCGGCCGGGATCAGCGAACGCGCCACCGACAGATCGGCGGGCAGGTCCTTCTCGCCGTACCCCTCTTCGTAGCCGCGGATAATGCGCTCGTTAAAATCGAGGACGTCCAGCACGGGCAGACTGACGAGCTTATACCCCGAATCGACGAGGGTGCCGTAGGAGTTGTTGTTAAACGGGTCCCTGGCGTTGGCCTCGTTCATCGAGGGAGATTTGGTCGTTTGACCGTTGGTGGTTATCATGAATATCTCCGGGTATCGAAAAAAACAAAGTCTAGGTTTTGCGAACGTTATTTTGCCATCCGTTGCGGAATAGAATCTTCCAATTCCTCGTCTGCAAACTGGTCCGCCAGTTTGACAGAAACAGGCTCACCGGACGCCAGTTTTCGGACCAGGCTCTCTGACGGCAACTCCAGTTCCAGGAAAGTAACCTCCGTCCCGTCTCGCGGGCGTTGATCTTCGTCCTGGCACAAGGTCAGTTTTCGGACACCGGCAAAAACCCATTCGGCAGGATGATTGCCCCAGCGGAACGTTCCGTCGTCATCGCCTTCTTCTTCGTGACCGCGTTTCTCGGCCTTGGCAAAGGCTTCCCCTTCCGAATCGGCCTTGATAAGAACAATATTCTCCCAAACGGGGACGCGCCGCGGCTTGCGGTCCTTATAACGGACGTACAAAATCAGGTGTGCGGCGTACCAAGTCATTTTCGCCTCTGTCGCTTTTGCTTGTTCCGGAACTTTACGTATTTCTGGGCTTTTACGATTTTCTTTTTCAGGGCTTTATCTCGCGCCGCAACGGCTCGTTGCCGCATTTCTTTCAGGACATCCACTACGCCTCTTCCCGTTCGCAGCGCCTCTTTCTTGGCCGCCAGGGTTATTTCATTCTCCCCTTTTTCGTGGGACTTGGTCATGGGGTATCGCCGCCGGTGCCGTTCGCTCTTCAGACCGAACCTCAAGCATTTCCGGGTCCTCGTCCGGAAACTGGTCCACAATCGCCACAGACACCGGTTCATTGTCCACGAATTTGCGAATGGCCTTTTCCGAATCCAGATCCATCTCAATATAGGTAACCTCGGTTCCATCCGTCGGCCGGATCTCCGGGTCCACGCACAGGGTAACCTTACGAACGCCGGCGAAGACGGTTTTGGCGGGGTGACCGCCCCAGGTCAGGCTTTCATCCGCGACCGCTTCCTGTCGTCCCAGTTCTTCCGCCTTGGCATAAGCTTCGTCCGAATCGCGGGCCCGAACGAGGTGGATGTTTTCCCACACGCGAAACGTCCGCTGCTTGCGATTGCGGAGCTTGAAATACACAATGATGTGGGCCGCGTACCATTTCATTTGCGTTTCCTACGTTTTCTTTGATTTCTATGCTCAAGGAATTTCTGGGACTTTATGATCTTCATCCGCCATAAAGTATCCCTTTGTTGTTTGGCTTCACGCAACATTCTTTCGAGAATCGAAGCAATGTCCTCACCCGTCCGCGCCGCTTCCCGCTTCGCTTCTCTGGTTATTTCGTTCTCGCCTTCTTCCCAATGTTTTGTCATTCCTCAAATCTTCCCTCTCTTACTTTTCCTCATACGCCCTGACCGCGTACGTGAAGCTTGGCCTGTGCTTCTTCATTGCATCATCGATAACCGCACGGGAATCTTAAAAACCCTCTGCTTCTTGCCTTTTGACTTCCGCCAATTCTTCTGCGGTCAGAAAAAGGCTTCGGAAACTGTCCAATTCCTTTTCTGACGAGAAAATCTCCCCAAACCGGCGAACCCACGCTCCCAACTCGGGATCCCGAAAGCGGTAAAAATGAAACGCAAAGCAGCCCCACTCATGAGCATGCCGCGCTGCGTATTCCTCCGGCGACTGGCGAAGATTTTCAGGACTGAAAAACTGCCGAACCAAATCATCCCCTTCCCAGTCGAAGCGATTCGTAAGAGTGGCGCTATGTCTGATGTTTTGGTCATTCATGGCACTCTCAGGGTAAACGACATGTACGCGGAGGTGGTAAATATTGCCGTCCGGAACCGGATCCCAGCGGACAACCGTGCCCCCTAAGTCTTGGCCCGCGTTTTGGAGCATGTTTCCTATGAGGGTTCCTTGGCCGTCGCCACCCGAGGCGAGTACCGCGCTTGTTCTCTTTTCTACATTGTATAGCTCCAGGACAGCCGGATGGGAAAACCCAATTTGTCTTAGGTAATCTGCGATTAAACTACCGGTGCATCTTCGCAAAAACACGTTCTTGTGAACCCCATCAAGTAAAACAAGTCCTTGGCTTGGGTCAAACAGAACATTGGCTCCACCTTTTCCACCCGGTGAGGCCGCGTCAAAATCAAACATCATTTTTTCGGCTCCAGAGACTGAAGCTTCTTCATCACCTCTTCGAGGGGTGCCCCTTGGTGTCCTACGGCAGCATCGCGTTTGGCCTGTTCGAGATCAAAGGCTTTCTTCGCTTGAGCGTGGAATTCCGGCGACTCTCTGCCCAGGATCATTTCTTGCGGAATCTCCTTCATCTCCTCATATCCCCGCTTGACGCAGTTGAGGTTGTCCAGCACCACGCGGTCGCCGCGCTTGCCGAAGTACTTGCGCAGGGCCTTCTCGACGCCGGCGTAGACTTCGTCATCGGCCATGTTGCTTTCCCGGGCGTACGGCGTGAGCTTGAGGAAGGCGCCCAGGAGCACGATGCCCTGCATGCGCATCTGCAAGTCGGCCTCGGAGGCGACCTCGCGGGCGATCGTGACCATGTCGCAGTAGAAAACGCGAATCTTTTTCTTGCGAATCATCTGCTTGTTGTGTTCGGGAATGTGCTTCCAGACGTCGCTCGCCTCGGCGTAGGGCGACTGCATGAAGATGGCGCCGCCGGCCACCAGGCCTGCCATCGTCAAGGGGCTCAGCATGGCCGTGGGGTCATTGATGCACAGCAAATCCACTTGTTCCAGCTCGCAGTGCATGTAGATGTGCGAATTGGCGATTGTCAGGTAGTAGGTGGTCGGCAAACCCTTCTTCTCGGAGCCGTATTTGGGATAGGCCTGCACGTCCTTGCCGAAGACGTTGCCGGCGATGGTGGCGATGACCTTGTTGGTGGTGACGGAGCCGAAGCCGCCGACCGAGTGGCCGCGCATCGAGAACCCTCCCGGCGGGCGCAGGTCGGGGTCTTCGGGACGTTTGAGAGCCAGGGCGTGGTCGATGCCGACGCAGAAGTAATCCTGGGCTTGCGGCTTCATCATGTTGTGGTAGGCGGCGATGATGTCGCCGGGGCGGACGTCGCGGCTGCCCAGGCCGGCCGCTCCGTGATAAATCCGCGGCAGGCGGCTGATCTTGGCCTGGCCATTCTGGCCGACCGCGGCGTCGCAGAAAGCCGCCTTGATCTCGCGCGTCAGGTGGTTGCCCGTGGTGGACAGCGGATCGTCCA
>CAZFGM010000674.1:0-3997 GCA_964518515.1 uncultured Alcaligenaceae bacterium
CGGGTGCAGTCGCGTTGTTGCGGAGGCCGTGTTTCTCCGCGTTTAGCCCGACGCGCCAGCGAGGAATGAGGAAAGACCTCGCTGGCGCGTCGGGCTAAACGCAGGTCCGGGACGCAACAACGCGACTGCACCCCGCGCCCCCTTCGTTGTAGGAATCGACGGTGATTCTTCAATGAAGGTCCAAACAGTTCGTCTGTCGCGGGATGACGAGTCCGTTTAGAATAGGCCGATCAGGTTGTCGAAACGCACTTCAACGATCGATCGCCGTCCCCAACGAGCAGGTATCGCAATGACCACCGGCAATGACACCACGCAGTCACAACGGACCGGCCCGTCGCCTGTCGGCGGGAGAGCGCGCCAGCCTCTGCGCTTGCTGCCCATACGTGGGGCAGAGCATTTCGCTGGCGGTGGCCCTGGGCGCCGCGGGGGCGGCCCTGGCGGTGCTGCTCTGGCTCCCGTTGTCGAATAAGGAAGACGAGAACGCCCGCCCCGGCTCCTCGGCCGCGGAAGACGTGGTCCACCTGGCCGGCCCGCGGCGGATCGCCATCAAACCCGGCGGTCCGCTTGGCAAGAAGCTGGCCGTGGCCACTGCCGAGAGTGAGAGCCTTTCCGCCCCGCTGCTGCTCGTGACCTGGGCTTCGGGACCTTGCAGCACCAGTTTCCGCTGCCCACGGGGCGCGTCGGCGTTCAACCATTGCCAGCTTCCCTTGCAGATCCAGGCATCGGGGTTAAAGTCGCGGCGGTTATAGAATTCCGAGGAGTAGCACCAGTGGTGGTTCTTGGTTTCAGGCAGGAGGGTAATCCAGTCGTCCTGGAAGTCGCCGTTGCGCAGGAGCGTGCCTGGTGTTTGGGCCCCTACCGAAGAGATCAAAAAGCCGAAAAGACCCCAGGTCAGGAAGTAACGGTTCATATTGTTCTCCTGCAATGACGAGTTCAAGACCCGTGGCGTTCCCCAGATCAACAGGACCTACAAACCTGACAATACCTATGCAGACCCAGAGTAAGACAACTTCGGTCCGTTTGCACTTGGTATTTGAGTTACGCATGAGGGAATGCGCGGTGGCGTTCATGGTCAGGCTAAGGTTGGTGTCGCGCGGGCGATGTAGCTAATAGGATTGTGACTGCGGCCCCCGTGCTTTTTATGGACCAGTTCCGTGTAGCGATGCATGAGAGGCAGGCCACGGCTAATCTGGCCATCGTGTGAATAGTAATCGTACAAAGCTTCATTAATTCCCCGGACTGCCCCTAAACAGGAAAGACGCAATAACAGATCCCAATCTTCTGCTACTGGAAGTGACTCGTCGTATCCTCCGATTTGGGCGATCACCGTCCGGCGCATGATGACACTGGCGCAACACAAGTAATTCCCAGCCAGGTAGCGGGCGCGGTCGAACTCGCCGGGCCGAACGACGCGGTTGTAGGGCATCAAGCGATAGTCGGTATAGCAAAAGACCAAGTGCGGACTTTGCCGCATCATTTCTACCTGAAGGGACAGTTTGTCGGGATGGTAAGTATCATCACTATCCAGGAGGGCAACGAACTCGCCGAAGGCGAGGGCGATACCGCGATTGCGCGCCCGCGCAGGGCCGCCTCGCGCTTGGTAGGCGTAACGCAAAGAGAAGGGGGCTTGCCGAGTCCATTGCTCGATCAGGCGGGAGGTATCGTCACTGGAACCGTCATCGCAAACGATCGTTTCAAAATCGAGAAACGTTTGCCGGGCTAGACTGCGCAAGGCCCGTTCCAGTAATGGACGGCGATTGTAGGTCGGGATAATGACGCTGACGGCGGGAGAATCACACATAGATGGGACGTGCATTGTCGGCATCCTCCAGTAAACAGGGTCGCCACGCGTTGGCTGCAGCATCCTTGACAAACACCTTCAGTCGTCCCTGGTCGGTCCACCCGCCCTGGATCTTCTGGCTGGGAAGACGTAGGACCGTTGAAGTGGGCAGTGCCCCGGCCACGTGCCGGCAGGCGGTGCCATCGACCTCACAAGTATAAACGCTGGTACGATCACCTCGGGGAGAAAGACTCTGGACGGCAATGCGCCGGCCGTCTGGAGAAACAAAACAGCGGCCTTTCCAGTGAAATAGGTCTTCCGGCGTCAGAACACCTTGGCGGATTACCGGATAATAGCAAGAGCGCACGCGCGCTTGGTCGGTCACCTGAACCAAGAAAAGAAGATTCAACGCACCCTGGCCATTGCCTAGAACATAGGGGTGGGTGTCCCTTTTTACCAGGACCAATTGTTTGGACTTGGTCCAGTAAGCGAATTCGGTGATTCCCGGTCGGCCGATCCGGCAATTAGAAATCACCGTTTCTTTCCGGGGGTCCACCACCGTGGAAGGAAGCAAATAGAACTCGTCCACGGCTGCCAGCGCATATATGGTCCCCCGGGACTCGGCCGGTTGAACTAGCAAGTCCAGGGCGTTAGGTGCCGAACTCGGCGTAACAGAGTTGCTCAGATCCTTGGTATCCAGTTTCCACTTTCCTTCTTCCGGATCAAACCTTCGCGGCAAAGAAGGAATTGGGAAAGGAAGAGAGAGGGATTTGACTTGGGTCGAGTCCGTGCCGTACCGGAGGGCCCGGATTTGTAAATCCGCCGCGACCGGCAAGGCTTCCAGATAGGACCCCCTTTCCTCGACAAGCAAGGGAAAAGGAGATAATCCCTCGGCAGGAACGGCTGATGGTTGCTCCAGGTCCGTCGTCCGTTCTTCGTGTGGGGGGACGCCTCTTGCCAGTTCCGTTCTCTTGGCCAACAGCACTTGGACTGTTTCGGCCAGATGCTGCAAGTGCCCCTCCAGCGGCGGCGTCAACGCGTCCAGCCAGTGAGCGGAGCTCAGAAAAAACTCCAGGGGTCCGGATGGCGCCACGTTTTCCACCCGAAAGGGCAAAACGATTACTTTCTTGTTGACCGCCCGTTCCACCTCACGGACGACCGGCTCGGATATGTTGGCATGCGAGGAAAACACCACCACCATCACCAGACTGTCCCCGATGGCCTGGACAATGGCTTCCCCCCAGTTGGTCCCTGGCAAGATATCTCGAGGGGCGATCCAGCAGCGAACGCCCTGGCTCTCCAGCTTGGCACATACGGCGTCGGCCACGGCTTTGTCTTCCGACGAATGACTGATAAAAACATCGTGATGTATGGATGCCATGGGTTGGACACCTGCTTATTCCCGAGGGGATGCCTGGAAAGAGGTGGCAGGGAAGATTACCTCCATGAAAAACACCGATTACCCCAAGCCCCTCCTTACACCCGTCAATGGGCGCCAAGTTCCCCGTTGCCGCTCCCTCGTTTAGAACACGGCCATCCCCCACCGTCAAGCAGCGTGGCGCACGGTCGGCCGTTTTTTCCTTGACCGCAGGGTGGCTATCTGTGCATTCGTCAATCAACAAACCCTTCCCTTTCTCGCAAGGAAGACACCCAGGAACGGCGACCCCACCCCCCGACCAACACCGCCCGCGTCCCCTCCACCGCCGACTCCGCCCCGGCTGCTCGACCCGCTGCGGCAGACCGCAAGGCAGCGCGGCCACCCCGAACAGAGCGTGGCTGCCTTCGCCGACTGGAGCTGCCGGTTCCTCCTCTTCCACGGCAAGCGTCCCCCGCGCGAGATGGGCGCCGCGGATCGTCATTCGTAGCGAAGGGCCTCGATGGGGTCGAGGCGCGACGCTTTCCACGCCGGGTAGTAGCCGAAGATCACGCCGACCACGACCGACACCGCCACCGACGCGGCAATCGCCGGCAGCGATGGCTCCGTCTGCCAGTTCAGGATGACGCGCACCAGGTACGAGCCGCCGCGTCCGAGCAGGATGCCCAGTGCCCCGCCCAGCACGCACAACAGGATCGCCTCGACGAGGAACTGCCGCAGGATGTCCTTCGCCCGGGCACCGACCGCCATGCGCAGACCGATCTCCTTGGTCCGCTCGGTCACCGAGACCAGCATGATGTTCATGATGCCGACGCCGCCGACCACCAGCGAGATGAATGCCA
>CAZFGM010000675.1:0-3994 GCA_964518515.1 uncultured Alcaligenaceae bacterium
CGCGGAAAACCCCCTGAAGGGGGCTGCCATCCCAATAGTTTTGCTACAGTCTCTTTTTTTACGCTATTAACTTTGACCACTTTTTTCCCTTACGGGGAGCATTTTTTCCCTATCTGGGAGCGAATTGGTAAGGACCTGGTCCAGAATCGCAGGCAATTCCTCGGTCGCACAGAAAAAGGCGTGGGGAAACTTATGCCGCGTCGCGGCCACCTTGTGCGGCTGACCGCCGGCGAACAGGATAGGAATGCCCTGGCGTTTCTTGGCTTCCCAGAACCACTCGGCCACCGCCCGGCCATGCGACGGCAGCCGGTCGAGGGAAATGACCACCGCGTCCGGATAGGGTTCGGCGATTTTCGCCACCGTTTCCGTGCTCGCATGGGCGATCACGTCGTGTCCCGCGGCACGCAACGCCGCCACGCGCGGTTCCAACTCCTCTTGATTCCAGTGCACATAAAAGATCCGGGCCATGACGATGCTCCTAAAGTAGGTCAGGCTTTCCAGCCTGACAGTCAGGCTGGAAAGCCTGACCTACATTTTAAGGATGGTTTTTGATACAGAGATTTTAGCGGCGGCCGGGATTTTGGTCCCGCGAACTCCGGAGCCTTTTTCCCGGTTTGCTGATTTGCCATCCCCAGGCGGGCCGCGGCCTGGTACATTTGAAAGTACAGCGCATCGCAAAACCCGCGGGGCTCGAAGACTCGTCCCGCGGCTTGGGAAATCAGGGGCGAATGATCCCATGGCCCATCACGGTTTCGTACGCGTGGCGGCGGCGGTGCCGCAGGTGCGGGTCGGCGACTGTACCTTCCACGCCGGCCGGGTCCTGGGCCTGTTGGCCCGCGCGGAAGCGCAGCAGGCCGCCGTCGTCGTTTTTCCCGAGCTGTGCCTCACCGGCTATACCTGCGCCGATCTGTTTCATCATCCGGCCTTGCAGGGGGCCGCCCTGGCCGCCCTGGCCGAGGTCGTCGATCAAGCGCGGTTTTCCGGCTTGGCCGTCGTGGGCTTGCCGCTGGCCGTGGACGACCAGCTGTTTAATTGCGCGGCGGTTCTTCACGGCGGCCGCGTCCTGGGCGTGGTGCCCAAGTCGTACATTCCGAACTACAAGGAGTTTTACGAGGCTCGATGGTTCGCCCCGTCGGCGGTGGCCCACCGTCGGGAAGTGCTTATCCATGGCACCCCGGTTCCCTTCGGCGCCGATCTATTGTTTGACGGCAGTGCCAGCGTCCCCGGCCTGATCGTCGGCGTCGAGATTTGCGAGGACCTGTGGGTGCCGATCCCGCCCAGCTCGTATCAAACCCTGCGCGGCGCCACCGTGCTGCTCAATCTGTCGGCCAGCAACGAGGTCATCGGCAAGGCCGCCTATCGCCGGCAGCTCGTCGTCAACCAGTCGGGCCGCTGCCTGGCCGCCTACGTGTATACCTCGTGCGGCGTCTGGGAATCAACAACCGACGTGGTGTTCGGCGGCCATGCCCTGATCGCGGAAAACGGCATCCTGCTGCAAGAATCGCCGCGCCTGCTGCGCGAGGAAACCTTGCTCGTGACCGACGTGGACCTGGACCGGCTGCGCGGCGACCGGGTCCGCACTAATAGTTTCACCGCAGTGCCGGGCGACCCGGCCGAGGGGCGGGAATTTCGCCGGCTACCGTTCACGCTACGACTGCCGGAAAAGCCGCCGCGCCTGCTCCGCGAAGTGGAAGCGCATCCCTTTGTGCCGCGCGGCAAAGAACAGCTCCGCGAGCGCTGCCAGGACATCTTCCAGACCCAGGTCGCCGGCCTGGCCAAACGACTCGAACATCTGGGCAAGCCGCCGGTCAACATCGGCATCTCCGGCGGCCTCGATTCCACCCTCGCCCTGGTGGTGACTTGCAAAACTTTCGACCTGCTTGGCGTGCCGCGGACGAAGATTCACGCCCTGACCATGCCCGGTTTCGGCACTTCTGCGCGGACCAAAACCAACGCCCAGGCCCTCATGCACCACCTCGGCGTCCACCGGACCGAGATCGACATTCGCTTTTTATGCCTCGAAGAAATGCGCGCCCTCGGACACAAGCCGTTCGGCATCGACCTGGCAGGGCTCTCGGTCGAGGAATTTTCCCAGCGCTTGCCGCTCGTGCCGCCGGATCGCCGGCAAGACCTGGTTTTCGAAAACGTGCAGGCCCGCATGCGCACCAACCTGCTCATGAACTGCGGCTTCGTCATCGGCACCGGCGATCTATCCGAGGAGGCCCTGGGCTGGTCCACCTATAACGGCGACCACATGAGCATGTACAATCCCAACACCTCGATTCCCAAAACCCTGGTGAAGTTCCTGGTGCGCTGGGCGGCGGAAAACGAGTTCGACGGCGACGCCCGCCACACCTTGCTGGACATCGTCGCCACGCTGATCTCGCCGGAGCTGCTGCCGGCAGGGACCGACGGCCAAGTGATTCAATCGACCGAGAGCGTGATCGGCCCGTACGAGCTGCACGATTTCTTCCTCTTCCATTTCCTGCGTCACGGAGCGCCGCCGGAAAAGATTTTGTACCTTGCGGAACATGCCAAGTTCGAGCGGCCCTACACGCCAGCGGAGGTGCGGCAGTGGCTGGGAGTCTTCCTGCGCCGCTTCTTCGCCAATCAGTTCAAGCGTTCCTGCTTTCCCGACGGCCCGAAGGTCGGTTCGGTCAGCTTGTCGCCGCGCGGCGACTGGCGCATGCCCAGCGATGCGGCCGCCGCGGAGTGGCTGAAGGAAATCGGGCAGGAAAGGGCGGGATCATGAAACCATGCCGGTTTTTTTTCACCCCCTCTTGCCAAGGCCCCCTCGCCCGGAGCAAAAAGGTAAAAATGAAGACCGTCAGCGAAATGACCGACCGGAATCATTTTGACTACACCATGTACACCGTGGGCGCCGACGCGAAAGAAAATCTGCTCATGGCCATCCATTACGAGCGCATAAAGAAGTAAGCCCTCTCCCTGTAGCGATGCGATTGCCGGCCCCGGCCGGCTCAGCGCTCGGTGCGGACCGCCGGCCGCTCGGCGGTCCGCACCAGGCAGAAGCCCAACGTGCCGAGTTCGCGGCCGCCCACGCTTTGCCGCGATTGGCCGGCGACGACGCCGGCTTCCCAGGAGAGGTGTTTTCCGTTCAGGATGAGGGTCCAGCTCGAATTGTCGCGGACAGTGTGCAAAAATAACTTCAGCGGTTTAGTGGCACGGACATTCTTGTCCGTGCGGAAACGGCCGGACAGGAATGTCCGGCCCACGGCGGTTTACTGAACTTTTTTTTGCACATTGGCTTTTTAGCGCGGGCGCAAAGCCTGGCCCGCCCTTGGAAGCAAACGCGCCCCACGCCAAGACTTGCGCTGGCCCTTCTGGTTTTCTGGATTAACCATTGCCGGGCCTTGTCGCAATGGTTAGGATTTGGCTGGCAATTAGAATAGGATCCTTCTTCTGTCGGAAGCGAGGTTGTTATGTTAAAGATCCTTGGCGGCGGCACGCGTCTGTGTGACGGAGTAACCCGCCGCGAGCTGATGCGGGTCGCCGCTCTCTCCGTTGCCGGCGGGATGCTCTGGCCCGGTAGCACTGGCGCCGCGCCGGCCCAACCGGTCCGGCGGCCCGGCGCCGCCCGTTCGGTGATCCTCGTGAATCTCTTTGGCGGCCCGAGCCACCTGGACATGTTCGACCTGAAGCCGGCGGCCCCGGCCGAAGTTCGCGGCGAGTTCAAGCCCATCGCCACCTCGGCGCCCGGCGTGTCCATCTGCGAACACTTGCCCCAGACCGCGCGCATCATGCATCGGGCCACGCTGATTCGCACTCTGTCCCACCGCTACAACAGCCACAACCCCTATGCCGTGCTCACCGGGTTTACCGGCGGCGAGGATCGGGAAAACTACTTCGCCAAGCCGTCGGATCACCCGGGCATGGGTGCGGTGTGCAAGTACTTCCAGCGGGGCCGGCCAGACGTGCCGAGCTACGTGATCATGCCGGCCTTTCCAGGCTACAGCCAGGGCCTGCGTCGCGCCGG
>CAZFGM010000676.1:0-3782 GCA_964518515.1 uncultured Alcaligenaceae bacterium
TAGGATTCGCGGATGGGCCGTGGTTCCCGGCCGATGTCCAGGGCGGCATGCACGCGCTCCGAGCCGATCAGGCCATAGGCCATTTCGCGATAGCGGTCGGCGCTGCGGCCGGCGGCGGTTTGCTCCAGGTCGCGCCGCGCCCGATCGAATTGCTCGACCAGCGAGCGCCGCCGGTTGAGGCGATCAAGCGTGATGTCCGGGCCCAGGCTCGTGGCGCTGACCAGCTCGAATCGGCTTTCCGGGGTGATGCCCACATACGGCTCGCCCGCCTCCCAGCGCTGCTCTTGCAGCGTCTTGACCATGGTGCGGTTGGCCTGGCCGCGGAACTCGGTCCAGATCGGGTTGTAAGCGTTGCCGAGAAAGGCCGCGTAGGGACCCGCGCGGGGAACCTCGCCCACGCGCTGGCTGCTCATGGGGAACGGCAGGGCGATGTTATCCGGCACCGGCCGCGGGCGCCGGCGCGGCGCGCCGTTGCGGGCAAGATAATCCACCACCGAGCCGATGAACGGCCAGTGGCGGGCGTCGCGCGGGTTCAGCTCCATCGGAATGTCGATGGTCGGCGTTCCGGTGGTGGCGTAAGCCACGCCATGAATGGGATAGGGATGCGTCAGCGAACGGACCACGGTCATCCGGTCCATGATCCGGGCCACATGCGGCAACAACTCGCAGACGTCGCAACCCGGAAGACTGGAGCGGATGCCGCCCAGCTCGCCGCGGATTTCGACCGGGGCGTTCGGCTTCATATCGGCCAGCTCGAGCTGGCTGGGCGAGCCGTAGAGATAGAGGAGGATGCAGGCCTTGGCCCGGCCGAAGCTCGGCGGCCGCGGCGCCGGCTCCGAGGCCCGCGCCGCGCGCAGCCGGAAATAATCGCTCAGCTCCAGGCCGAACAGGCTGAGCCCGCCGGCAACCAGCATCTCGCGGCGGGTGACCCCGGTGCACAGCTTTTTCGGCGATCCCAAGATGCGCAACATAAACACCATTCCTCAGGGAAGTTCCCAGCAGCGAATCGTGGCATCGAAGCCGCCGGTCAAGACGCAACGGCCATTGGGAGCGACGGCCAGGGAGGTCACCCCCTGGTCATGTCCCACAAAGCATTTGATTTCCCTTCCGGTATCCCTTTCCCACAAACGGACTGTGGAATCCAGGCTTCCGGAAACAATGTGCCGGCCGTCGGGGGTGAAAGCCACGTCGTGGACCCCATCGGTGTGCCCGGTAAAACGGCGAATTTCCTTTCCCGTCGCCACTTCCCACAACCGGACGGTGAAATCGCGGGTGCCGGGAATGAACCCATGCACGCCATTGGGCTTGGGAAGCGGATCGGGCTGCAAGCCGGCGCCCGAGAGGGCATAGCGGCCATCCGCGGAAACGGCCACGGACCAGACGATGTCGGTGTGCCCGACAAAGCGGCGCATCTGGACACCGGTTTCGATGTCCCACAGGCGCACACTATAATCGGCGCTGGCGGAGAGTAAATACCGGCTATCCGGGAGAAAGACCACACGGTATACGGAATTGTCGTGGCGGAAGCTGCGCAATTCCTTTCCGGATTGGGTGTCCCAAACTCGGATCGTCGTGTCCATGCCCCCGGAAACAAGCCGCCGGCCGGTGGGGGAAAAAGCCGCGGTAAAAACTTCGTTGGTGTGTCCCTGAAAGCGGCCTGGCCCGGGTTTATTGGCGGCAAAAAGCTCCCTGTCTTCCTTCAGGTCCCACAGGTGGACGCTGTAATCCGTGCCGCGCACGTATTCCTCGGGCGTCTTCCATTCGCCGGAAAAGGAGAAAACGCCGAAGCGGCCGTCGGGGGAAAAAGCCGCCGCGGATAGGAAGTCCTTGAAGCCGCCCTGACGCTTGATCTGTGCGCCCGTGGGAAATTGCCACAGCCGCAAGGTGTTATCGGCAGGAACGATCTTTCCCCCCTTGTTTTTGGGGAAACCACCGCTCCCGGATAACACCCGGCTGCCGTCAGGAGAAAAGGCCAGCGCCCGGATGACTCCGTCATGGCCCCGCCAGACTTTCTTCAACGGCAGCGGATTGTTCCGGCCGTTTCCTGGACCTGGAATCTGGATTTCCTTTTGCAACGGGGGCAACCCGATATCGTTGAAGAGTTTTTCCAGGCCCTCTTGGCCCCCTGCCTCTTGAAGTTTTTCCACAATCTCCCGTACGATCGCCGCGCGCGGTAGTTTTTCCCGGGCGTCTTGGCCCGCAAGATCTTTGACTAGTTTTTCCCCAGCCTCCTGCCCAACCGCATCTTTCAGCAGTTTTTCCAGGCCCTTTTTAGCCGCGGGATCTTGGAGGAGTTTTCCCAGGGCTTCCTGGTCGTTAAAGAATTTCTCCAGAGCTTGCCGGCACTCTTCATCCCTTGGCCATGGGGGAAGGGGATCGTTCTTTTTCTCCTCCTTCTCTTGGGCCGCCTGCTCGTTATTAGCTTCCGCTTTCGGAATGGCTTCCTTGTTGACGGCAAGGAAGGGCAGCGGAGGATTCTCATCCCGGTTCGGGACCAGGAACAGGATCAGGCTAATGAGCAGCACCAGTGCCAAAAAAGCAAGAATGCCGCCGGCTATCCACGGAACGTAGTTGGGAGAAGCCGGCACCAGAATCGACCGGGAAAACTTGGCAATGGCCACCGGCGGCAAGGTACTACCTTGGGTGCGGGGGGCGACCGCAATCCCCGGCCAAAATCTTTGCGCTCTGCCGCAGTGCGGACATTCCACCCAGGTCCCCACCGTCTGGGTGGGGACCTCAAAAAGCTTCCCGCAATCACAGACCATTTGGGTCATCATGGTTGGAGCTCCGGCTCCCTTATTTTTTACCTATCCTACCGGCAAGGCCCTGGGACAAGCAAATGGATTTTCTCCTTTTTCATTGCCAATTTTTGTAGGTCAGCCTTTCCAGGGCTGGAAAGCCTGACGCGGCCGAAATTGAGGTAGGACGGGTTTCCCAACCCGTCTTTTGCTTTGGACGCAGCACACGTCAGAAGACGGGTTGGGAAACCCGTCCTACATAACAAACTTGCCCGCGTGAAGTATAAATAACGCCAAGCGGATTACAATAAACTCCCGAGGAATCCATGAGTTCACCCTCTCTGACGGCCGACGCGGTCCACCAGGTCATCGCCGAGGTTTTCCAGCCCGCCCATTTTTTCGGGAACGACAAGAATTCCTTGTGCTGGGAAATTCGCCCGCGGGAAGAAAGCGCCTGGGAAATCTTTCGCGGCCGGCTGCTCGATCAGGCCCACACCCGCCGGCGGCGAACCTTCAGCGCCTGGAACGCTTACCTTGTTTCCGACAACGAGCGCTCCGCGGAACCGCTGCTGGCGGTGAAGCTGGATTCGCCCGCGGACGAAGTGCACGTGGTCCGCGGCCTGTGGTGTTACGCCTGGGAAGGATACGATTCCGGCGACAACGTGATCCTGAGCCGGGAAACCCGCAAGTGGGTCCGCGAGCTGGTGGGCACAATTCCCCTGGGACAATTTCCCCGGGCCGAAGATTTTCGCCAGGAACTGGCGCGCCGGTTGTTCCAGGCGGTGGTCGGCACCAGCCGGCTGCCGCTGACGTCAGTCGAGGCGCCGCTGCCGGCCTTTTCGCTCGGCCAACTGGCGTATTTTTTCCGCCCTTTGGTCGGTAGCCGAACTCGCCAGAGTTCGGGTGGCGAGCAGGGTGTGCCCCGAATCCTGGCGAATTCGGCTACCGCGCGCCAGAGTTCGGGTGGCGAGCAGGGTGTGCCCCGAATTCTGGCGAATTCGGCTACCGCGCGCCAGAGTTCGGGTGGCGAGCAGGGTGTGCCCC
>CAZFGM010000676.1:3882-3975 GCA_964518515.1 uncultured Alcaligenaceae bacterium
GAATTCTGGCGAATTCGGCTACCGCTGTAAGCCCGGAGCTTTCCTGGCGGGAACTGGCCAAGCTGCTGGAATTTCTGCTGCGGGCGGTTCCGG
>CAZFGM010000677.1:0-3974 GCA_964518515.1 uncultured Alcaligenaceae bacterium
CTAGAGTTCTTGAACCACCAAACTTGTTGTAAATGAGTCAAGTTTTTGCACGGTGAGTCAAGAAAATCCCCCTCCCCGAGGAGGGGGTGATGGTGACACGGAATCCCGGACATTTGGTGACGCCTGCGTGGACGGCGTTTGGCCTGCCAAAAACCATTATTGCCAAACGGCAGGCTGGAAAGCTGCCCCAAGGTAACTGCCAGTCCCAGCGTCCCCACGGTGAGCAGCTCGCGCCGCGACGGCCCGTCGCAAAAGCGCCCGCGCTTCCCTATCAAGGAGAACATGCCTTCCATGCCTTCCTTCCGGCAAGGTTGGAGAATGGGCCTTCAGTCCTAAAAAAAATCGGCAAAAGAAGTTCTTGTTTTATTCGAGAACCCTATTAAAATCACTCAGTATAACAAAGTATTTCCTGAGGATAAGCCATGTCCGTTCGGTCATGCTCCATTCTTTTCGGGTTGGTACCGGCCTTTTTACTTCCGGGTTGCGGCAAGCCGGGCGATCCTTGGGACAAGGTGCCCGGGGGAAACATAAAGATTCTGGTTTCGTTTCCGCCTTTGTATTGTTTCGCCAAGCAGGTGGCCGGCCCGCACGCCAAGGTGTTGTGCCTGGCGACCAGCGTCGGGCCGCACCATTACGAACCCACGCCTGCCGACGCCCTCAAGGCCATCAAGGCGGACCGCATCCTGTACAACGGCTTGGGCCTGGATGATGAAAAGATCCTCCGCCTGGCCAGCTCCGGCAAAAACGCCAAGGTGGTCGCCCTGGCCAAAGAAGCCAAGGGTATTAAGATCCTGAACATGAAAGGGCAAGACCACGGCGACCACGTGCACAAAGCCGGGCCCGATCCGCACGTGTGGCTGGGCCTGGATGAAGCCAAGGCCATGGTCGAGCACCTCAGCGCGGTTTTGCAAGACTTGGATCCGGAAAACAAGGAAGCTTACCGGAAGCGGACCAAAGCCTATGTCGGCCAGCTCGACGCCTTGAAAAAGTATGGCACCAAATTGCTGACGGGCAAGAAAGGCCAGATCATCACCATGCATGCGGCCTTGAATTACTTCGCCCGCACCTTCCAGATCAAAATCGCCGACAGCATCCAGATACAGCCGGGTATCGAGGCCGACGCCACCAAGCTTGCCAATCTGGTGGATTACTGCCAGAAGCATCAGGATACCGACGAACCGGTGCGGGCCATCACCACCGAGCCGCAATATCCCTCCGGCGCGGCCCAGACCTTGCGCGACGAGCTGGTCCTCCGCAATGTGCAGGTTGCGCTGGTCGATTTCGATACCCTGGAAACCGCCGATCCGGCCAAATTGAGGGAGCTCGACCCGGATAATCCCGCCACGGATTTTTATCTGACGAAAATGCGCGCCAATATCGAAATCCTGGCCGAGAAAATGCCATGACCACCGACCTCGTGCAGATTCGCAATCTGGGCGTGCAGCTTGGCGGCAATCGCATCCTCGCGGGCGTCACCGCCGCCATTGCCGCCGGCAAGATCACCGCCCTCATCGGCTGGAACGGCTCCGGCAAGACCACCCTGCTCCGCGCCATTCTCAAGGAAATACCGTACACCGGCACTATTGCCTTTCACTGCGGCCATGATCACAGCCAGCCCGACCCGCGCCACGTCGGCTACGTGCCGCAAAAGCTCCGCTTCGACGCTAACCTGCCCTTGACCGTCCGCGACCTGTTGGCCCTGGCTTTGCAGCGCCGGCCCCTGTTTCTGGGCATCCGTTCCCGCCTGGAGAAAGACCTGGCCAACATGCTCGCCCAAGTCGGCGCGCCCCGGACCTTGCTCGACCGCCCGGTGGAAAAGATTTCCGGCGGCGAGCAGCAGCGCGTGCTGTTGGCCCTGGCCTTGCATCCGCACCCTGAGCTGCTGCTTCTGGACGAGCCGGCCGCCGGCATCGATTTCAAGGACCAGGAGGGAATCTATGACCTCATCGCCCGCCTCAACCGCGAGCGCGGCGTCACCATTCTGCTGGTATCCCACGAGCTGAGCGTCGTCAGCAAGCACGCCCATCACGTCCTGTGCCTCAAAGACGGCCGCATCCAGTGCCAGGGCCCGCCCCAGGAAATCGTGGCCGGGCAAATGCTCAAGGAAATCTTCGGCGGCGAAACCGCCCTGTACCTGCATCCGCATGGGGGGCATTGATGTGTTTGGTGCGGGTGAGTGGTCGATTGGACAAAATCAGGTTGAGACAAACTCGGGAGGGGGACTCAGTCATCAATATCCAAAACCACTCACCACTCCACCACTCACCCAAACTACTTCCCAAGCTCCAGCCGATACCCGGAAACGGAGGTGGCGGTCTGCGAGATGACCAGGCCACGGTGATAGAAGAGGTTGCCGGGGACTTCCTTGCCCGGGGAATGGCGGCGGACGACCCGGCCCTGAGCCACATCGAGAATGACGATTTCCGGTTGGTTCCACAGCAGCGGCAGCAGGTACTTGCCGTTCACGAAGGAGCCAACCCCCGCGGGCACGCCGCCTTTCACCTTCCACAGTTCCTTGCCGTCTTTTAACGACAGGGCGCGTACGAAGGGATTGCCCACCAGCACGACGCGGCCGCCGTGGACGCCGGCCAGGTACAGGCCTTTCTCCCACCCAAAACCCGGATGCGTTATAATTCCACCTCGGAAAAGAGAGGGAGCCCGAAGGGCAAGCGAGAACCTCGTGGCCTTGCTTTCCCTTCGGGCTCGCAAAACTTCGGCAACGCTGTCCTACCCGAGAAGTTCGCCGGCACGCCGCATTCCCAGCGCCGTCCATCGAGGCTCCACTGCTGGGGTCAAGTGGGACCGTTGCGGTGGGAAGCCCCCCTTAAATTTATCCTTGAATTGACTCGGGTCGAATTTGTCCTTGAATTGACTCGGGTCGAATTTATCCTTGAACTTACTCGCGTCGGGGAAGGCCCCTTTGTCCCCTGGGTTGGGGAAGCTTTTGTCCTGGAATTGCTTGAATTTGTTCGGGTCAAACCCGAAGTCCTTAAATTTGTTCGGGTCGATTTTGTCTTTAAATTGACTGGGGTCAAAGCCCTTATCCTTGAATTTACTGGGGTCAATGCCTAGATCCTTGAATTTACTGGAGTCCGGGAATTGACTGGGGTCTTTATCCTTAACTTGGCCCTTGTCGCCGCCGGAAACTTTATCCTTGAACTTGTCCTTGAACTGGTTCGGGTCGGGGAAACCCTTGTCCTTGAACTGGTTCGGGTCGGGGAAACCCTTGTCCTTGAACTGGTTCGGGTCGGGGAAACCCTTGTCCTTGAATTGGTTCGGGTCGGGGAAACCACCCGTGTCCTTTTTGGGTTGGTCTTTATTCTTGTTTGTTACATCCGCGGCGGGAGGAGGAGGGGGGGTCTGTCCGCTAGTCAAAACGATGATGAGAACGACAATCCCCCCCACCAGGAGTAGGCCGCCGCCGGCCAGGAGGGCCAGGAGCATGGTCTTGCTTTCTTTCTTTTTCTTTTTCTTGCGCGGCCGATCTTCTTCTTCTTCTTCCTCTTCCTCGTCCTCGGCAGCGCGGGATTTTTTGCTGGGCCGCGGAGTTTCCTCGTCGTCGTCCTCGACGGGGCGGGATTTTTTCTTGGGGCGCGGCTCGTCGTTATCCCCGGGGGCCGGGGCGGCCTTGCGCTTGGGCGGGCCGGCGGCCACGGCCGCTTCCTCCTCATCCGGGGCCGGCACGACCAGGACGTCGCCGCACTTGGGGCACTTGACCTTGCGGCCGGCCAGCTCATCTTTGACCTTGAGCTTGTTGTTGCACGAATCACAGGAAACAAGAATCGCCATGATGCACCTTCGGTTATGGATTTGCGGATATGAAAGTATCTTGACCGAGATTGGCTGGAAAGGCAAGCCCCTTGTTGAAAATTTCAAGCCCGCAGGCGAGTCAACGAGTACCGCCTGGTTGGCTCGTTTTGGCGACCGGCAGAAAAAAACTTACCCGTAGCCGCGTTCGCCAGAACGCGGGCAGC
>CAZFGM010000678.1:0-2252 GCA_964518515.1 uncultured Alcaligenaceae bacterium
CCTCACCACGCCCGAAGGCCTGGCCGTGATGCTGACCCAGGACGCCTTCCGCCAAGCGCTCGGCGGGGTGCGCTGGGTGGTGGTTGATGAGATTCATGCCCTGGCGGCGAACAAACGAGGTGCTGATCTGGCTCTGGGTCTGGAACGCCTGGAGGATCTGGTACGGAAGAACTGGCAACCTCTGGTGCGCATCGGTCTGTCGGCGACCTGCACGCCGGCGGCCGCCGGCGCCCGTTTCCTCGTGGGGGCGGACCGGCCGTGCGCCATTGCCCAGGTTCGGGAAACCACGTCGCTGAAATTGCAGGTCGAGCCGCTCACTTCTGAGCCCGAAGCGCAAGCAAGGGAATTTCCCCACCTTGGTACCGCTGCGGGCTCGAGTTCCTTAATGGGAAAATTGCTCGAATGCTTGGATTCAGAAATCCGCCGACAGCGCACGACGTTGATTTTCACGAACACCCGCAACCTGGCGGAGCGGCTAACCTGGGCCCTGCGGCGACGCTATCCCGATTGGGCCGAGCACATCGGCGTCCACCACTCGTCCCTGGCCCCGGCGCGGCGGCGGCTCGTCGAGCGCCGGCTCCAACAAGGACAGTTGCGCGTCGCCGTCAGCAGCACCAGCCTCGAGCTCGGCATCGACATCGGCAGCGTGGACCTGGTGGTGTTGGTGCATCCGCCGGGTGGCGTGATCCGCCTGTTGCAGCGCGTCGGCCGCTCGGGGCATTCGCCCGGCGGCATGCGTCACGGCCTGGTCCTGACCGCCACGCCCGCGGAGTTACTGCAAGCGACCGTCATTGCCGGCTCCTGCGATCAACCCGAACCGGTGCGCCTCGTCGAACAGCCGCTGGATGTATTGTGCCAACAACTCGTCGGACTGGCGATGCAAGGCTGGTGGTCCGGCGCGGAAGCGTTTGCCCTGGTCCGGCGGGCGTATCTTTACCGCGATTTATCCCGCGAAGATTTTCAGGCCTGCTTGGATTATCTTTCCGGCAACCATCGCGATGGCCGCGAATGGTTGCCCGCCCGGCTGCGCTGGCAAAACGATCGCTTCACCATTCTGGATGACCGCACCGCCCGGTTGCTGCGCCGCAACCTCGGCACGATTGTCACGGAAGAACCCCGCCCGGTACGCCTGCAGCGCGACGACCCGGACCCGGAGGGTTTTGGTCCCCGGACTACGCCGGTCGGCGAGGTGGACGAAGTCTTTGCTGATCGCTTGCAGCCGGGGGACCGGTTTGTGCTGGACGGCCGCTGCCTGGAATACCTGCGTTCCCAGAGGCGGGCCTTGTTGGTGGCGGAAGTGCTGGGCCGGCCGCAAGCGCCGCGCTGGCCGGGTGCCGGCTGGCCCCTGGCCGGGGAGCTGGCTCGCCGCCTCTATGGCTTCCGCATCCTGGCCGGGGAAATGTTGCGCGATGGACCGGACGTTCTGGCTCGGTTTCTCGAACAGGAATACCACCTGGGGGAGCCGGCCGTGCGGGATTTGCTCTCCTTTTTTTCCTTGCAGGAAACGTTGAGTGAGATTCCGGATTGGGACACTCAGCTCATCGAAGGCGTGCCGACTGGCAGCGGCACGGAGTATTATTGCCATACTCCTCTGCCCCGCGCCGGCAACGAGGCCCTGGCCCGGCTGACGGCCTGGCGGCTCTGGCGCGATCGCGGCGTGGCCGCCACCACCCTGGCCGGCGACCTCGGCCTCTTGGCCGTTGTGTCTGGTGCCGAGGTATCTGCGGACGAGTGGCGCGATTTCTTTTCTGTGGACGGCTGCAACGAAGATCTGGCCCAGGCTTGGAAAGACAGCGACAGCCTGCGCGAGCGCTTTCGCCAGGTGGCGACCGTTGGTTTGATGCTGTTGCGCAACCCAATCGGCGGCCGGCGCCGGGTCGGCGGTCGCGACTGGGCCGAGCGCAGGCTATACGATCAGGTAGTGGCGGCCGACCCCGAATTCGTGTTGGTGCGGCAAGCGCAGCGGGATTTTTATCAGGAAGTTTGCGACCTGGCGGCAGCGCGGGCCTTTTTGGAAGAACTGCCACGCCGCGCCCTTCGCTGCCGTTGGCTGCCGCGGATTTCCCCTTTTGCACAGGCCTTCGCCGGCGCGGTTATTCCCGCACCAAATCAAGTCCTTTTGATAGGATAACGGCGATTCCCGGCCGCTAATTGAACCATGCCTTAAGGTTGTCGCGGGTGCACGACACGGTTTGCAAAGGTCTGTAGGAAACGGCCTCTGTGCCGTGCCGGTAGGACGGAAACGCCGAATT
>CAZFGM010000678.1:2352-3962 GCA_964518515.1 uncultured Alcaligenaceae bacterium
AACTCGGCCATCGGCAACTACACGTACACGTATGATGCGGGCAGCCGCCTCACCACCGAGGTCATCAACGGCACGACGAAAACCTACACGTATGATGCGGCCAACCAGCAGACCGCCGACGGCACGAATACCTTTACGTATGACGGGACAGGGAATAGAAACAACGGCAGCTACACCACCGGCACCGGCAACCGGATGACCAACGACGGGGTGTGGACGTATACTTACGATGACGAGGGCAACCAGACGAAGCGGAGCAAGGGGGCGAGCCTGGAAACCTGGACCTACGGCTACGACCACAAGGACCAGATGGTTACGTTCGAAAAGCGGGCCTCGGACGGAGGGACCTTGCAATCGAAGGGGGAGTATAAATATAATGCGGAGGGAAGTAGGATCGAAAGCAAGATCGATTCGAACGGGGATGGCACCTGGGACACGACCCGCCGCTACGCCCTCGACAGCTGGAAGACCGGCCCGCAAAAGTCGTTTGTCGGCACCGAGAACGCGGACGTGTGGGCGGACCTGGACGGCAGCAGCAATTTGCAAACGCGGTATTTGCGTGGCGATGTCGTTGACCACATATACGCCCGGCTGGATTCCAACGCCTACTGGCTCCTGCCCGACCGCCAGTTAAACATCCGCGACATCACCGACAACACCGGGGTGGTGAAGGACAACCTGGCCTACGACGGCTGGGGCAACATCACGAGCGAGACGGATTCGAGTTTCCGAGGGAGGTACAGTTGGACGAGCCGCGAACACGACACCGAGACGGAATTGCGGTATAACCGGGCCCGCTACTACGACCCCAAGACCGGCCGCTGGACGAGCCAGGACCCGCTGGGCTTCGACGCGGGGGATAGTAACCTTTATCGGTATCTCAACAATAGGCCGATTAACTCCTCGGATCCCAGCGGGCTGCAAGAGAAACCTGGCATTCTTCCACAGTTTGACTCAGGGTCGGCCTATTATTTTAAGGTAGCAAGAGACTTGTGGGCGAAATACCGGCAAAAGAATCCGCAGCCTTACTTATTCTTAGAAGGATCGCACTATTATCAAAAAAACCCTGCGCATCCATTTGGTATTAATTATGAACGAATGCCTTTGGCCGATGAGCCGCCGCTTGACTTTATCAAGGATATTGAATCTTTCAAACAAGTCCCAGAAACTTATTTGGACTTCTTAAAATTAAAACCGAACCCAAACCTCATGGATATAGTTACCAATGTAGGAAAGAATTTGCCCCGCAAAGAAACAGGGGAGTTGGATTACAAGGCAGCAAGACAACTTAACGTCTTTTCCGTACTGGCTAAAGCCGCAGGGGAGTCTATGGTTGAGCAGTTTAACGCAGCTGGCGCCTATCAGTAT
Organism: uncultured Alcaligenaceae bacterium; assembly: GCA_964518515.1. Classification (GTDB taxonomy): domain Bacteria; phylum Planctomycetota; class Planctomycetia; order Gemmatales; family Gemmataceae; genus CAZFGM01. The sequence goes on from CAZFGM010000678.1 coordinate 3,721, forward strand.
TGGAAAGGACAAGTGCCGGGGTACCTTTTCTACCCTTCGCTCGGAATTGGTTTAGGTGCATATGGAGCCATTTCTTATTTTTATCAATATAACCAGGACCTGGATGCTTTTGCCAAAGAGACTTTGAAGAAGCATTCTCCCACCTTCTCTCATTCGTTGGACTCCATTCCTTTGCCTATCAGTTTCTTGGGGTGTAGTCGCTCCAGCATCGTAAATTAAGCCGCGAAACGCTGGAAACCATG
>CAZFGM010000679.1:0-3957 GCA_964518515.1 uncultured Alcaligenaceae bacterium
CATTACCAACCTTCCGCCAGCACTTCGATTCCGCACAGGACAGGCAGACCTTGCACCGGGGTCAAGGTGATGTGCAGGTCTTGGCGGACGGACAGGCCGGTGAATTCTCGGACGACGGCCCGGTGGGGACCGCCGGCGGCCTGGACGATATCGAAGTTTTCCAGGACCAGCCGTCCCTGGACTTCGACGTGAAAGACGCGCTGGCCGGCGCGAAGCGAATCCGGCTCGGCAAAATGCAGCCGCACCGTATAGGTCCGCTCCTTGGTGGCTTCCCTGTCCAGGGTGATCGTCACGGACCCAACCCCCTTCGCGCCGGAAGCGGCCACCCACGTCAAGCCGGGGCCGTGAAGTCCCGACGCATGGCGGCGAAACCACTGCGGGTTTTCCGGAGTGATTTTGATCGGCACGCTCGGCGACGGCCCGCCGACGTGCGGGTAGTCCAGCCACAACGTCCCGTCGTCGGCCCTGCGGCTTCCTGGGGCGCCGAAATTGATCCCCAGCCGCTTGATCGGGCCGGCCACCGGCTGAGCGCCCGGATAGGTCCACATTTCATTCTCGGGCATGGGGACAAGAGCCAAAGAAGTCTGGTTTTGATAGCTGCACGTGCAGGTGCGGGTGTAGTCGGGCGCGGTGAGGACGCCGCCGGCGACGAGGAGGTTGTTGGTGCAACTGGAGCGAAAGCCGCCGAAGTTGCCGGTGCCGCCGTCGTTGGCCAGGTCGAAAAAGCCGGCCGCGCCCGAGCGGAACGTCAAGAGGTGTTCCGCGGCCATCGGCGTATTGCAGCCGTAGCCGCGCGACCAGGTCCATTCGACCGGCAAGCCGGTCAGGGGGTGGCCGCGCCGCCGCGGATTTCCCGTGACGAGATCGCAGGCGCGCCCTTCCATGAGAATGGTGTCGTGATGGATCATGGCGGGGCCGGCCAAGGATTTCTGCTGCCAGAGCAAGGCCCCGGTCGAAGCGCGGAAGGCGCGCATGCCGCGTGGCTCGTCGGCGAGGGTGTCGCGGGCCACCCGGCCGGCTTCCACCAGGACGTCGTGCTGGGTGGAATAGCTGAGCCAGGTGCCAAAGACGTCGTTTTCCGTGCTCCACATTTCCTTGCCGGTCCCCAGGTCGAAAGCCACGAGGCGGGCGTTGGCATCGGGAGTCTGGCCACGGCGCTTGAGCCGGGCCAGGTGATCGGCCGATGGCCGGTCGATGCCGAACAGCCGGCCGCCGCCCAGGCACAGGCTGTTGTGACGGAAGCCGGTCCGGGCGGTCGCCGACCACAGCACCTGGCCGCTGTGCCGGTGCAAGACAAACAAGAACTTGCTGGACGACGTGGCCTTGGACCGGGATTCCGCGGTCAGGTAATTCGCACCCGCCACCAGGTAGTCGTCCAGGACGTTGAGGTAGTCCCAGGTCGGTGATGGCGTTTCCCCCGCGATGGGCGGCAGCTTGAAATGGGCCGTCGTCTTGCCGCTGGCCGGATCGAGGCGCAGGCATTCCTTGCCATAGGCGACGTAAATGCCGTCGGCGGTGGAGATGTAATTGGTGCCGCCGGCGTTGGCGCCGGGTTGGTGCGACAGGTTGTTATAGGCCTGGCCCACGCCGGGCAGCGGCGCTTGCCACAACAGCCGGCCGGTGTAAATGTCGATGGCCCGGAGCAAGTCCACGCCCTCGATAATGAGCCGGCCGTCGATGACCTGCGGCTGCGGGCCGTGACCGTGGCGCGGCAGGATGCCGTTATTTCCCGGCCCGCCGAACCACAAGATCCCGAGCGGCGCCTTGACCCGCTGGTCGCGCGACACCCGCGTGTTGGCGGCATCGGCGTGCTCGTGCGTCCAGTTGGCCGAGCCGGGCAGCGCCCCCGCGCGCGACAGCAACAGCCAGTCGCCCGCCGCCCGAAGCTGGGCCTGGTCGAGTTGGCACTTTGCCAGGCAGCGCGATACTTCCTGACGATTTCCCGAGGGCAAGCAGGCCACGCCACCGTAGGGCCGCAACGCAAAGAACACTTTTCTCAGAAACCCTTCGCTCACGCCTGCGGCCCCGAGATTCTCGGACACAATCAAGCTGGCCAGGTACGGCGGCAAGGCGAACGATTCCGGATGACCCTGGTGAACTACCACCCGTTCGCCGTACAGCCCCAGGGCGATCAGTTTCTTGCGAAAATCCTGAACCTTGTGAGAATCCGGTTCGATCACGATGAGATGCAATTGGCTCTGGCGGGCAAGTTCGATGATCAGCCCTCCCGAACCGGCGCCCCAGGCGACGCCATAGCCGTCGCGCACCTTGGTGAGGTCGAGGATTTTCCGGGCCTTGTCGCTCCAGGCCGTACCGCCCAGCGCCGAGGGCGTAGCGCCGAGTTCGAAAAACGCCTTATCGGGCTCCGCGCTATGCGCTTCGCGCTCCTTTCTTTTCTTGGCCCCAAAACAATACAGTTGGCCTTCGCGCGTGGCCACAAAAAGCCGATCATCGGCCGCGATCAGGTGAACCGGCTTCCCTTCCACCGCCGCCTGCCAGGACACGGGGCGGTCCTGGGAAAAAGGAAGCATCACGGCGGCGACCTGCTTGTCCGAACCGGCATACAAGCATGCGCCGGCCCGAATCAAAACTTCCACGCCGGCTAGCCCAATCCCCCCGACCCGCGCCGGCTTATCCGACGTTCGCTCAATCAAGCGGCCCTTGCGGTCGTACGCTTCGCCTGCCGGGACACCGGAGAGTTTCCAGGCCTGGATTTCCTTTTTCGAGCACGTGAAAAGCAGGTCCGGGGAAAACACCGCCGCTTCGCCGCAGGTTTCCAGGTGTTCGCCCGAAGCCAAATCGAAGAGGTCCGGCCCGTTTACAAAGATGCCACCTTGAGCGGCAACCTGGGCGCCGCCGCCGAGGCGGGAGTTGTCGGCCAGGCGAAAATGCACCAGCGTGCCCGTCTTGCGATCCAAGCACGCCGGCACCGAGCGGCCGCCGGGAACGAGCAGTTTATCGCCCACCACCGCCAGGGCGCCTTGCGGGGCCACGCCGCCGAACGCATCGGCATGATGCGGCTGCGGAATGTACATCGAGCCGTCGCCGTCGTTGGTCCACTCGACTTGTCCGGTGCGGGCGTCCAGGGCATGGATGAATATGCCCATGAACGGCCAGATGCTGGCGGCGAAATAAATCTTGCCGTCCGCCAGCACCGGGGCCCCGCGCGCCGGCCAGGTCGAGATCAGCCGGCCGTTGCCGAGAATCTTGCGGTCGGATGGCCCGCCGCGAGACTTCCACACCAGCCGGCCCTCGGCCGCCGTCACGCAGTACAGATAACCGTCATCCGAGACAAAGTAGACCTTGTCCTCCCAGGCCAGCGGGGCGAAGCGCACCGGGCCGTCGGTGACGAAGCGCCATTTTTCCGCCCCGGTTTGGCTATCCAGGGCCAGCACGCTGTCGTCGCGGGGGGAAGCGAGAAAGAGGGTTTTACCCAGAACCACCGGGGCGTAAGCGCTATCGAATTGCAGGGCCGGTTGATCCGGCCAGGCCGGCTCCAGGGGCGGAAAGCGCCGCAGCCATTGCAGGTGCAGCACAGGGGCCAAGTCCTGCGGCGAAGCGGCGCTGCGCTGGGCGTTGTAGCGCTCCATGGGCCAGTCCGCGGCCCGGCCGGGCGCCACCGAAAAAAACAGCAAACTCCAAAGAACCATTCCGACAGGTCGCGACATCATGGGTGCGGGATTCCAGGGGGCTGGGAGTACTCATCGTGGCGCGGTAGGTTTATTCTGAAGCGATTTCCTTCGGCGGCGGAAACCGACAGGCTTCTCACCCTGACCGGGAAGACTCTTCAGGCAGAGGCAGCAAGGTTGGCAGGTTCAGGGGCTGGGGTTACCGGTGGGGGGTAGGGTCCTTTTTTCCAAAGCGCCCCAGGGCAGGAAGGATGGTCAGGTAGGAAAGTAGCCAAACCCTGGGTCACATTCATTAAACCATTTAAGAAAGAAAAAGTTCCGTCAAAAC
>CAZFGM010000680.1:0-3957 GCA_964518515.1 uncultured Alcaligenaceae bacterium
TTCTCAACCTCACGATCTATGTAATATGTGAGCGTCCCCTGGTTCTTCATTACGCCGTGGACGAATCTCGTCGCATCGTCTACATCAAGGACTTTGCCGTACTGACCTGACAAGGTTCTTGCGGACCAATTGCTATTTGCCCCGCAACTCCGCCTCCACGTCCCAGACTTTGATGGTGCCGTCTCCGCTTCCCGAGAACAGCCGTTTGCCGTCGGTGCTGAGGGCCAGGCTGAAAACCTCAAGCGTATGCCCCCGCAACGTGAGGGTTTCCTTGCCCGACTCCAAGTCCCACACCTTGATCGTGCTGTCGGCGCTCCCCGAGAACAGCCGCTTGCCGTCGCCGCTCAGGGCCAGGCTGACACTAGCCGTGTGCCACGCAGGGTGAGGGTTTCCTTGCCCGCCTCCAGGTCCCACACCTTGATGGTCGTGTCCAAGCTCCCCGAGAACAGCCGCTTGCCATCCTGGTTCAGGAGGTCCGCAGCAGTTCTTCCCAGGATTTCGCGGTCAGCAAGGCATCGGCCATGCGCTCCAAACGGCCGAGATCCTGAACGGCGGTCAACGCGGCCTCCGTGGCGGCATCCGGCGGGCCGAATTGCTTGCGACCGAGGCGCAGGAGAACGCGGATTTCTCCTTCAACTCGTCCTTCAACGCGCCCCTCGTCGAGGATCGCGTCATAAGCGGTGGATTCGTGCATGATCTTCACTCCGTCGAAAATACTTGGCAAGGTTTCTTTGGCCACGCGCATGCCCGTGAGGATGAAAGCTGCCGTCATCAGGCGGACGGCGTGGGCGTGGTCTTGTTCCAGGGCCAGACGCCGGTCGATTTCCCTGACAACATCGCGCAAGGCTTCGCACAACGGCGCCAGCGGCAACAACCCCAGGCCGCCGTGCAAAAAGGGCTGCACCAGCTGCTGCCAGAGCCGCACCACCTCATACTCGAATTCTACCCGCTTGCCCCCGCTTTCGTAAGCCAGTTTTCCATCGAGTCCGCCGCCGTCCGCCTTGGGACGCAGCAAGACCAGGATCGACCGCACGGCAACCTTGAACTTCAAATAAAACGCCGCGTTGTACAGGTGCAGCCGGGCCACTACATCCGCATCCGGCCCGGACTGCACATTAAGGTCCACAATCTCCGCCAGGGGCGCGCCGAACCCAAAAGCGACATCCGTGGCGGCGGAAACGGTGGATAGATCGACGTTGAGCGGCCGGGCCGGTTCCATGGCCGGAAAGGCAAACGCCGGCTTCAGGTCGGCCGGGTCATGTCCAAGGATTTCCTTCAAGGTGGCGTCGAACGGGTGCGACATGGCCTTGTCCTTGAGCTGAAAATCCTGTTCGCGAACCATCCTGAGAGAACGCCCTACTTGCCACGCAACTCCGCCTCCACGTCCCACACCTTGATGGTGCCGTCCGCGCTCCCCGAGAACAGCCGCTTGCCATCGCCCGACAGCGCCAGACTGCTAACCGCAGTCGGTCCCGACGAAAGCGGAAGCCCAACCCCCGGAATGAGTCGAGAGGCGACACTTGACTTCCCGATGCGGCGTTCAGCCTGCTATACTCCCTCAATGAACCCGCGCTTGTTCCTCGACGTCGATCCGCGCACGCTGCATTTGCCGAACTCGCGGTTGTCTGGCGCCGATCCTGGCAAACTCCATCGGCAAATCGCCAAACACGGCAAGTCAACGCACGGGATGCCGGTCGTGGAAGTCTATCGCGGCACAGACGGAAAGCTGCTAATTTACAATGGAGTCACTCGGGCGACCAGAGTCGCCAAGCTGTTGCCCGGCCAAACGATCCGGGTTGAAGTGATCGATGATCTATCAACCCCTGTTGGTCACTTGCCGACCGTAGGAGATAAACTGCCATGACCGAATCGCGCCAAGAACTCCTGAGGCTCCTGGCCGAGTTGAGCGAGGCTGATGCCGAACTGCGCCTGGGGCAGATGATTGCCAACCTCGCCACCCTGGCCCAAGGCGCCAAAGCGGAGGCGGTCTGGGATGCCGAGGACGAAGAGCTGGTCGCCGCTGCCCAGCGGTTGCTGGGCCATTATCAAGCGCGAAAAGCGAACGTCGCTTGACCAGGCCACGGGCAAATGCAGGCCCTGGCCCGGCTGGCTCACGGCGGCACGGCTTTCTTGACCTGAGCCCCAACCCCGGCCGCACGCACTCGCCTCCACGTCCCACACCTTGATGGTGCCGTCCTGGCTCCCCGAGAAAAGCCGCTTGCCGTCGCCGCTCAGGGCCAGACAGGTAACGACATCGTTATGGCCGGTCAGGGTGAGGGTTAGCTTGCCCGCCTCCAGGTCCCAAACCATGATGTGTTGGTCAATTTCCCAGCCGGTTGTTCTCCCCCACCGACCCACCGAGAACAGCCGCTTGCCGTCGCCGCTGACCACCAAGATTTTGAACCGCAGGTTGAGGATTTCCTTGCCCGCCTCCAGGTCCCACACCGTGATGATGCCCGAACCCCGCAAGAACAAACGCTTACCGTCGCCGCTCAACGCCAGACTTTTTACATCCCATCCATCCCCGCGCAAAGTGAGGGTTTCTTTGCCCGCCTCCAGGTCCCAAACCTTGATGGTGCTGTCATAATCCCCAAAGAACACTGGCTTGCCGAGGTCCCGGAATTTTTTTGTCCTACAATGTGAAAACAGCCGCTTGCCGTCGGCGCTGAGCGCTAGGCAGGAAACTTCTCCGTTATGCCCGCGCAGGGTAAAGGTTTTGCCCGCTTCAAAATCCCACACCTTGATGGTACTGTCCATACTCCCCGAGAACAGCCGCTTACCGTCGCGGCTTAGGGCCAGGGTGCGAACACCACCGGTATGCCCATGCAGGGTGAAGGCTTCCTTAGCCACCAGGTCCCACACCAGGATGGAACCGTCCATACTCCCCGAGAACAGCCGCTTGCCGTCGCCGCTTAGGGCCAAGCAGACACTACCGGCATGCCCGGTCAGGGTGAGGATTTGCTTGCCCGCTTCCAGATCCCAAATTTTGATGTCGGGAGCCCTTAGGTTTCCAGCGTCGAACCCCTTCGGGTCGAATGGCCCGAAGGAGACTAGCCACTTGCCATCAGGGCTGATAAACCTGATGCTCCCATAAACAATGGGGGTTTCCATGCCCGCCTCCAGGTCCCACACCTGGCACCGTGTGGTGGGCCAAGCTTCCCGCGAGAGCGAGATTAAACGCTTGCCGTCGGCGCTTAGGACTAGGCCGCCATTACCGGCCCCGCGCAAGGTAAGGGTTTGCTTGCCGGCCTCCAAATCCCACACCTTGATGGTGTTGTCCCAACTCCCCGAGAACAGCCGCTTGCCGTCGCCGCTCAGGGCCAGGCTCGTGACCCCCTCCTTATGCCCGGTCGCTAAAACTTTCCGTAGTTTCTCTTCCTGGGCTTTTTGGTTGGCAAGTTGGGTGCGTAGTTTCTCTTCCTTGGAATATTCTTTTACTTTTTGGAGGAGAAGCCCTAACCAAGTACCACCGATGGCCAAGCTGATAATTGCCAAAACCAAGGTCGCCACCACCGGGCGACGCTTGACCCACTTTAACATTCGTTCAACCCGGCCCACCGGCCGGGCCTGGATCGGCTCGCCTGTTTGAAAGCGGCGCAGGTCGTCGGCCAGATCCTGGGCCGTGACATAGCGCTTGCGTGGTTCCTTTTGCAGACACTTTAGGCAGATCGTTTCCAGGTCAGGAGGAGTCTTGACCTGGAGCAACCGCGGCGGCACGGGTTCCTGGGTGCGGACCTGGTCCAGCGTTTCCAGCGCGGTCGCGCCCTTGAAGGGCGGCCGGCCGGTAAGCATCTCATAAAGAATAGCGCCCAGGGCGTAGACGTCGCAGGCGCGACCGACTTTTCCACTTTCGCCCAGGGCCTGCTCGGGGGCCATGTAACTCGGCGTGCCCATCACGGCCCCGGTGCGGGTCTGGCCAACGTCGTCGTCGAGGCGCTTGGCCAGGCCGAAGTCGGT
>CAZFGM010000681.1:0-3936 GCA_964518515.1 uncultured Alcaligenaceae bacterium
AGGCCACGCCGCGCTCGTCCAGCCAGATATGGGTTGCGGTAACCGCTGTCATGGTTTTCTCCTTTTCCCTTCCTAAGTTTACCGATTTTGCATGGCGGGCAACAGGCTGGGGTATTTGCCGTAGAACGGAATATCAATCCGTCCAGGCGACGCGGACGGATTTAAAATCCGTCCTAAGACATGACCACTGATTTTCGACTCCCCACCGCGAACTTCCCTTGTGCCCTCCCTGTCTGGAAGGATAATGAAATTAACTGTTCCGATATTTAAGAGGAACCATCCGATGATATTCTCGCAGCGAGTGGGCCTGGAACCTGGCGTGAGGCCGATCCAAAAGGATTCGATGGACAAGGCCTTGCGAAACAGCCTTTGGAATGTGTTCGACATGATCATCTTGGATACTCTGAGGCAGCAGTGGCCCGTGGGAGGGCTTCACAGCAGAAATCGCCCAAATGCGGCCCTTTTCGTCAGGCTATGGATGTACTTCTACAAACGGCCCTTGTCAACCTTGCCTGAATATGCCGATTCCGCGGCGGAAATGGTACACGATTGGTATTACGACATGAAGGGCACGGCTTGGAACAAGGTATACGATTTCGTGGAGTTCGTCGGGAACCTCGGAGGCAACCTACAAATGGGCGCGGACATGTTCCGTGGCCTCTGCAACAATTTTCTGGAGCGAGAGTCCTCAGCCTACCGCTTCGTTGGCAAGATCATCAGCCCGATCACGAATGAGGTGGAAATCAAAGCAATCGAGCGAGCGGGGACGAGGGACAGCGAGTCGCTGGGTCCGGTGAACACACATATTGAGACGGCGCTGAAGCTGCTCTCCGACAGGAGCAACCCCGACTATCGGAACTCGATGAAGGAGTCGATCTCGGCGGTCGAGGCCTTGTGCAAGTTTATCGCCGGCAACGACAAGGCGACGCTAGGACCGGCACTTGATGCGGTGACGGCCAAGACGAAGCTACATCCCAAGCTGCAAGAGGCCTTCAAGGCCCTGTATGGTTACACTAACGACACGCACGGGATCAGGCACGCTCTCAAGGACGACTCCCAGCCTAACGCCGGGGATGCTAGGTTCATGTTGGTGTCTTGCTCGGCGTTCGTGAACTACCTCGTGGACAAAGCACGGGAAAACGGTTTGCTCACGCAATGAAATACGACAGGCCTCGGCCCACGACCGAGGGTGCTGTTGGACCCCGTCTGCTGCGTTGGCGTCGGCGGCGGAACCGGCACGGTCCGTAAACCCCAATCCTCGATGCCGCTTGCTGAACTGCGTGGAGGGCGGCGGCGTCAGGCGAGAAACAACGGGGGACCTAACTGCCGCTTAGCCCGGCCGCCCCCGGCGTACCAGTTCTACGATGGTCGCGCGCGCCTCCGGACTCAAACGACTGAGTTGGTTTTTTACGTCGATTCCCGCCTGACGGCATATTTCGAGGAGATCTCTGGCGTCCATATCAAGGTCACGCGCCAGGACGTAGAGCGGTACTTTTTCCTGGGTTCTTTTCAGCAACTCGCGCTCCTGTTCCCGGATTTGCTTGGTTTCCTCGGCCAGCCCCTTGGGGATCTTCACACCCAGCCTGATGGGTGCTATTTCGCTGAAACGCTCGGAGGTGTAGAACAGGATTTCAGCCCCCGTCCGCGTGTACGCCTCTTGGACGAGGGCAGGTTGCGGGTCGTGTCTACCGCCTGACTTTTGCCACCAATTCTCCTTCATATCGTCGGTTACGAAGATAAGCGGCCTTTTTTTTCCCTCGTACTGCTTTAGCAGTTCTAGCCAGATCACCACATCGCCCATGCGTCTTTCCTCGTCCTTGTCGTCGTCCATCTTGCAGAACGGCGGGATCATGCCCTCCTTTCGCCGCTTGTACTCCTTCAGCGCATCCGCCTCAGGGTAGGGCTCGCCCACTTCATCACCGATGGCTGTCAGTAGCTCAGCAAGAATAGTGTCGGAGGTTATCAGGCTCATTTGCTTCTTCTCTGCCTCACCATATCGGTCGTCCACCAACTTTTTCGCCGACTCCACTAGAACCAACAGTTCGTCCAGAAGTGAATGTTTTGGGTGCTTGTCACGGATGTCTTTTGCCGCTTCGTCGAGCCTCGACTTAATGATCCGCTGCGGGCCGAAATGTCCACGAATAACCGCAAGGCGGTTCCGGGCGAACTCGACCGATACCCGGTGCGGGATGAACAAGCGGGCGAAGTGGCGCGGCCCGGCCCTTTCCGCCGCCGCTTCGCCTTCTTCGTCCAGCCGCCGACGGCTCAGGCCGATCTTTCGGTCTGCGGCATCAACCCACAGGATTTTGACGTGGATCTCGTCCCCCACCTTGACGACCTCTTTCGGGCTTTCCACCTTGTCCTCGGGCAGCTCGGAGATGTGCAAGAGGCCTTCTAGGCCCGGCTCCAGCTCGACGAACACGCCGAAGTTACTCAACTTGGTGACCTTGCCCTTCTTCAGGTCGCCCGGATGGTAGCGGCCGGGGATGTCGCCTTCCCACGGGTCGCTCGCCATCTGCTTCAGGCCCAGGGCGATCCGTTTGCGGTCCTGGTCCACGCTCAGCACGACGCACTTGACCTTCTCGCCCTTGGTGAGCACGTCGCTGGGGTGGGCCACCTTGCGGACCCAGCTCATGTCGCTGACGTGCAACAAGCCGCTGATGCCTTCCTCGATCTCGATGAAGGCGCCGTAGTTGGTCAGGTTGCGGACAATGCCCTCGACCATGGTCCCCGTCGGATAGCGCTCGGAAACCTTGTCCCACGGGTTGGGCTGCACCTGCTTCATGCCCAGGGAGATTTCCTGCTTCTCCTTGTTGATCGACAGCAGCTGGACCTCGATCTGATCGCCGATGGAGACCACCTCACTGGGCTGCTTCAGGCGATCCTGTTCCGCGCTCCGCCCCTGGAGCGCACCGAGCAACTTGAGAAATGCCACTCTGTTCTCGTCTGTGTAGCGGTAAACGTCGAGCAAGACGTTCGTATCCAGGCAGAAGTCCGCCTCGGCCCAGATGCTTTTGATCCGATCCTCGTCGGGAACGACGTACCCGCGCAGGACGTCGGTCAGCTTCATCCGCGTCTCCTTGGCAATGAATGCTCTCCGGCCTATCGCCGAACATCTAGTCCGCGACCAAGTCCACCAAGTCAAAGTGGGTCACGGGCGCCAAAAAGCCCTGGAAAGAGGACAAAAAAATCAGGACCCTTTGTTTTTTCTTATTCTTCTCCTTTTTGATTCCCGTTCGATTTCTTTCCTCATATCCCTCAGTTCCTGTCTTTTAAGAACTTCGGTCACCTTGCTAATCCTTATGGACGTAAAACCCGGCGCGATGACCCGCGGGCGAGTTTTTTCGGATAGGAAGATATAACGGAAGCGAACCCCATTCTAACGTTCAGAAAGGCGGCTGCAAGAAGAGAACCCTGAATTGCCGCCTGTTGTTGTTCCAGGCGCGCTCTATCCGCGACCATGGTCTTACCGGCATGTTCCCACCCGCCCTTATCGGATGTTTGGCCATCCCTACCCCCCTGTGCGCGAATATGACGCGAGTGGAGAATAACAGAACGCAACTTGTGGAAAGAATGTCAGTTATGACGAATTCAACTCACGCCAACGGTATATTTGAGTTGGCGTGAGTGGGGTCGAGGCTCCCGCAGTTCCAATTCATCGATTTCACAAAGGATTACTGGCAGGCTTGCGATCAACTGCTTCGCGTTTGGAAGAAACGGTTGAGTGCTCGGGTTCGGAAGAAACTCGACCAGTCCCGCGGCGCCGTCAGGCCAGGTTCTCGATGGCCACCGGCTCGCCCGGCGTTGCCAGCGGAAAGCCGAAGACGCGGGCATAGAAGTACAGCTCGCCGTCGAGGGCGCGCTTGATGTTGTCGGCGCGGCGGAAGCCGTGCTGCTCGCCGGCGAAGGGGACGTAAGCCACGGGCAGGCCCTTGG
>CAZFGM010000682.1:0-3935 GCA_964518515.1 uncultured Alcaligenaceae bacterium
GCACGCAGACGCCCTTGTCGCTGGAAGACGCACGCCGCATCGTCGCCAACTACGTCGACTATTACAACCGCTGTGCAGACGCACCGTGCCTACGTCACCGCGACGTCGTCCGAGCATCGACTTCGCCGCCGTCAAGCAGTCGACCCCTCTCGCCGAGGTCCTCGCCCTGCTGCGCTTCACCCCCAGCACCACGCGGGGCACGCAGCAACGCGGCCCGTGCCCCATCCACGCTCACACGATGCCAACAGCCGCTCCTTTCCACCTTAATGTGGGTGTTCCCGATGTGGGTGCGGCCGGCTTTCGCCTTCTATTCTGGCCGCCAGAAAACGCTTCGTCATGTTCCCAGACCAGAGTTTGGAATACTCAGTTTTCCCAATTGCAGTTAAGATAGCAGCCAGGTAAACTTGAAAAGAGATAAAGTTATCAGGTGAACTCATGATCATGAAATACCAATTCCTCGATATTTCGAAATTCACTTCCCTTGAGTCCCTTCCCGACCCCAGGGAACTAACTTCCGCAGAGGAAGTTGAAATCCTTGCCCAATGCAAAGCCCAAATCGACCCGGGGCAACTGGAAGCCGAATTCCAAGAATTACTCGGCCAGCCAATGGTCTCCTTGGCAAAATTAATAAAGGAATGGGAAGAGGATGATAAACAGGCGACCTTTTCGCCCTCGCGTAAAATAAGTCCTTCCCCACCCAAAGGAATTATTTCACATGGAAAACAATGAAAAGAAATTGCCGGATGATTCTTATCCCGAGCCCATTCCTCTTACCCCGGAAGAGCGTGCAGACGCCATCGCCAAAGTAAAAGCCGCTTTTCGGCCGCGGATTTGCAACGTTACACGGAGTAAGAAGAAGGTATACCCGCTGAAGCGATCTTGAAGGAACTCGAAGAAATCCACCGGAAAGCCATCGAGAACAAACCATGATCCCGGAAGGCAACGGACAGGCATTTTCCTTACCGCGTAATATTTTCCGAGTACTTACGGCAAATAGTTCAGCGAATCCAGGAAAAAGCCGACGGGTTTGGGAGAACAATACCTGGCGGCCTGACGGGTCATTATTGATCGGCTCCGCAAAGATCCGGTGGGGTGCGGAGAACGTCTTTATCCCTTGCCTGCTTTAAAAATGGTCGTTTACATTACGGTAGTTGCACCGGTGGCTGTGAACTATGGCGTACACCTGGAAAACCCAACTGTTTTCATCAAGGGCGTTATCGACATGAAGGAACTTTGAAAGGGAGAATAATCATGGGTATCAGCCGGCGTGTTTTTTTTCAATCCGCGGCCGCTGCCTCCGCCTTTGCTCTTCCCTTCGGCCGGGCCCAGGGCGCCAACGAGCGTATCAACATCGGCCTGATCGGCACTGGCGGCCGCTGCCGGCACCTGATGTCGTCGCTGGCAAAAATTGCCAACGTGCACATGGCGGTCCTGTGCGACGTTTACGAGCCGAACCTCGACCTGGCCCGCAAGCTCGCGCCCAAGGCCGCCACCACGCGCGATTACCGCGCCGTCCTCAATAACAAGGATATTCACGCCGTCCTCATCGCCACTCCCGATCACTGGCACGTGCCGATGACGGTCGCCGCCTGCGCCGCCGGCAAGGACGTCTATGTCGAGAAGCCGCTGACCCACAAGCTGGAGGAAGGCCGGGCGGTCATCGCGGCGCAGAACAAGCACAAGCGCATCGTGCAAGTCGGCACGCAACAGCGGTCGATGCCGCAATTCATCCGGGCCCGGGAGTTGGTGCAAAAAAACCGCCTCGGCAACGTCCACAAGGTCCATCTCACCTGGAACCGCAACAGCGACCGCGTTCGCCGCGGCGCGGCAAAAATCGATCCCAAGCTGCTCGATTGGCAGGCCTTTCTTGGCAATGCTCCCAAACAAGAGTTCGACGAGTACCGCTTCCGCAGCTGGCGCTGGTTCTGGGATTTCGGCAACGGCATCCTCGGCGACCTGATGGTCCACTGGATCGACGTGGTGCACTGGTACTTCGATCTGGATCATCCGCTCAAAGCCGTCACCATCGGCGACAACTACACCAGCCGCGGCATCTGGCAGACGCCCGACACCATGCAAACGCTGCTCGTCTATGCCAACGACCTGCAGGTGTATTTCGAGGGCACCTTCTGCAACGCCCGCAACGGCGCCATGCTCGAGTTCATGGGCACCGATGCCACTCTGTATCTGGATCGCGGCCGTTACGAGATTCATCCCGAGGCGCGCAGCAAGGACAAGCCCGAAGAGGTGATCTTGGGCAAAGACCCCCGCCGCGGCCGCGATTTCTACGACAACCCCGACGGCGAGCTCTTGCACTTGCAGAACTGGATCGACTGCATCCGCAGCCGGCGGCCGCCGAACTGCCCCACCGAAGCCGGCGTCCGCGCCGCCGCCGCCGCCCACCTGGGCAACCAGGCCTTTCGCAAGAACCAGGTGGCGGTGTGGCCAAAATAGTAATGGGAGTATCGCCATGCCAGCAAGCCTCAGGATCACCTTTTTACCCAGGGAAAGACGTGCACCGCGCCATCGAAGAACATCGTCAACCAGCCAAAGCGCAAACTTTTTCAAGCGCTTCGTGACATCCAAACGGAAAACTAGCTCGCGCCTTGAGCGTTTTCCACCTGCTGACCAAGTCAGCAACGACGGCTTTGGACGGGCCCTGGCATTTCCCGTGCGCCTTCCGTTACAATGGGAGGGCTGCAAACCAAGCAAAACTGGGAAGTATCATACCTGAGGATATCTTGCGTCTTTCCATCCCCTGCCACGGCAAGACGACGCGCGAAATCAACCAGTTGATCCGTCAGGCCGTTGCCGCGGGCCATCAGGACATCACGGTGCAAGAACCGGATGCCCGCCACAACCTGGCCGTGGCCCTGCTGCAACCGATCCACATCGTCTTCGAGGGCAGCGTCGGCTATTACTGCGGCGGCATGATGGACGGCGCCCACCTCGAGATTCGCGGCAGCGCCGGCTGGGGCACGGCCGAGTCGATGCTGTCGGGCACGGTGGTCATCGACGGCAACGCCGGCAGCGGCGTGGCCGCCTCGCTGCGCGGCGGCACGGTGGTCGTGCGCGGCGCCGCCGCCGCCCGCGCCGGCGTCAGCATGAAAGGCGGCACCCTCGTCATCGGCGGCAACTGCGGCTATATGGCCGGCTTCATGATGCAAAAGGGCCAAATCATCATCTGCGGCGACGCCGGCGACGCCCTGGCCGATTCCATGTACGAAGGCGTCGTCTACGTCGGCGGCAACATCGCCGCCCTCGGCAACGACGCGGTCATCGAGGAACCGACCGCGGAGGAATACGCCCAGCTGCAGAATCTACTGGCCACTTACGACATTCCAGCGCCGGAGGCTTTCAAGAAAATCGTCTCCGGCCGGAAATTGTGGAACTTCGATCGCAAGGAACTGGAAGTGTGGAAGGCGGCCCTGTGAGATTGACAAGAATCTCCGATACGCTTATACATCGGATTGGGGGCGGCTCCACGAACAATCTCTTCCCCAAACCTTTTGACCTCTGTGCGGGTTGACGGGCAGGTGATCGAAATGCGGGTTCTTTCAAGAAGCCGGTTCGAGAGGATGGCCCGGAAAAGGTCGGATGCCCAGGAGGATGACGATTTTTTCCTTCTGGCACCGCTTGACCGGCCACGGTCGCACAACCCCATCCTGCGCGAAGCCGCCCTCGACCAGCTTTGTCCGCCGATCCCCTGGCTGGGAAACCGCCGCCTGTCTTTCACCTACCCATGACCTCTTTAATGGAGAAACATGTCATCGCATTTGGGGCTGCGGAAATCGGCGATCAAATTACAAAGATCGGTACGGAGTTTTTGATTGAAATGTCGGAAGTACAAATCAGCCTCTTCCACAAATCATTTAGCCTAGCTAGCTACCCGCCCGCGATCAACCACGGATTATCCCGGCTCAAACGGCGGGGAT
>CAZFGM010000683.1:0-3925 GCA_964518515.1 uncultured Alcaligenaceae bacterium
GGTACAAAAAGAGGATCAGAGCGATTTCTACTCAAGAGGCCGGGAATTGCTGCCAACCGGGCACAAAAACCAAAAACTAATGAAAAGAGATAAGATACGCATGGGAATCCTTTCCTGGTCAGAGAATTGTCCGAGCCCGCGTTTTACGCTTCCAACGCGATCGCCGCAGCCTCCTGAACCATCTGAAAAAACACTGCGGTTGTCTCCTCCGGCACTGGGTGAGTCAGTTTCTTCACTTTGAAGTCACGAACAACAGCCCTCTGGGCAACGCGGCGATAAGAATTGTCTTTGGCTTGCAAATAGTCCACGACCTCTTCATACGCTTTTCTGCGATCTTTGAAGCCCCTGATTTCGTACAGAAGGACCACTTGCAATTCGCCAAGCAGTCTCTTAACTTCACTCTGCCAGTGCTCCACCCACCGCGTGAAGCCATTGGCTTTGGCGCATTGGGCCTTGTAGTACTCCAACAGCGCTCCACCGATCTTCTCGCCGACTCGGTTTTTGAACTGCTGTCTGGAATACGCCATTTGGAGACGAAAATTCGTGGTTTTGTTTCGCTCTTTCACCTGCGCCATAGCTTGCCTCTTTGGCTGTGTGTTCGGAACTCTGCTTCTCAAATTCGTAGGCCCATGCACCCATGGGAATCCCTTGCGAAGCGCTGCCCCTGACCTTGGCGGCGCGCGGGCGTGAATCCCCGAAGCGGAAAAGATACTTTCGGAACGCCCCCGTCATTGGGCACAGTTCGATTTCGAAGTCCAACGGGTCGAAATGCCGCTGTTCCTGCCCAATCATCCAACAAATTTCGCCGCGCAGCCGTAGGCGTCCCGTCTCTGTAATTTCCGGATCGGCGCTAAGACCATCAAACCAGCGATGGGAAGAGAAATCTAATGGACGTATTGAGCTATCCCATGCAGGGTCGCATTTGCTCAGATGCCGGTGTAAGACCTTGGTCATGTAGTCGATGAAATAAGAAAGGGCCACCTCAACCGCTTTGGTGTCGCGCGCGCGGTGGGCGCGGAAAAACTGGCGGGTCTCCGCTGCGAGCCATTGGGCGTGCTCGGCAAAAATATCCTCTTTGACATCAGGCCGTGATAATTCTTCAGCCATTCTCATCCCTACCTACCGCCTAAGTTTGGGTAAATTGACTTTCTTCTGCCTTTGCCCGACAAAGGCAGAAATTTTCTGCATAGCACGGTTTTTTCTTGACGCCGCCTTGGTTATCCCCCCTTGCGCATGCAGCAATTCTTGTACTTCTTGCCGCTGCCGCACGGGCACGGGTCATTGCGGCCAACTTTGGCGGCGCGGTTGCGGATGGGTTCCTGCTTCTTGCCTTCGCCGCCCGAGGCCATGGCCTGGTCTTGCTGGGCACGCATCGACTGGAAGGTGCTCTGGGCCGTTTCGTGCGTGACGGCGCCGATCGACCATACCGATTCCTCGAAAGTCTCGTCGTCCTCCATGCGGAAGACCATGTCCGAGACCTTGTCCTGCAAGCCTTCCCACATCGAGTCGAATTCTTTCATGCCCTGGCGCTTGTATTCGGTCTTGGGATCGACCTGGGCGTAGCCGACCAGGCCGATGCCCTGGCGGAGGTGGTCCATCGTATACAGGTGGTTCTTCCATGAGGTGTCGAGTTGGTTGAGGAGCAGGCTGCGCTCCATGCGCTTCATTTCCAGGCGGTATTTCTGGTCGAAGAGGTTCCACAAGAAATCGCGAGCCTGGTCCTGGGAGATGCCGGTCAATTGCTCAGTCGTGACTTCCAGCCCCAGCTCGCTTTGAATCCATTCGCAGACTTCGCGGGCGTCCTCTTCCTCGGAGACGTCGGCGCCGCTGAAGGCCTCGTCGAGTTTGGCGTCGATCTCGGGGTGGCCGATGGGGGAATAGACCTTCTTGCTGGCTTCCAGTAGCAAGTCGTGGATCTTGGACCGGGAGTGAGTGCGGAAATCCTCCTCGGACAAGC
Source organism: uncultured Alcaligenaceae bacterium (assembly GCA_964518515.1). Lineage (GTDB taxonomy): Bacteria > Planctomycetota > Planctomycetia > Gemmatales > Gemmataceae > CAZFGM01. Next base: position 1,958 of record CAZFGM010000683.1, read on the forward strand.
CAAGGTGGCTGAGGGTATAAGTTGGCGGCGGAGCGACGGCGGCGACGACCAAGGTGCCGGCGCCGCCGTCGGAGGGGCCGTTGCCGCCGTTCGGGGCGGCGATCGGTTCTGCTTTCTTGCCGAAGCGCATCTGCGTCCAGCGGAACAGGCCGTCGCGATCGTAGCGCTGGCCGCCCGAGCCGGCATGCTGCTTGTCGGCCATGAAACGGGCCATGGCCACCGTGATGGGAAATTCGATTTCCTTTTGGCGATAGATTTGGTGGACTTCCCGGAGCAGCATGTCCTTGAGCTCGGCCGCGCTTTTTTCCACCAGGCTTTCCGGCTCGAGCTTGATCTGGAACTTGTCGCGCGCCCAGGTGCACAGGGATTTCAGGCCCCAGTCCGGCTGCAGGTAGGGAGCGCCCTTGGCCAGATCCACGGCGTCCACCGCTTTCTGCGCATCCTTGATCAAGAAGTCGGCCAGGTTGTCGCGGCCGGTCTGCTTGAGCTGGCGATCGGTCGTTTTCAAGCCCCAGCGCGAGTTGACCGTGTTGGCCAGGGCCTGCCAGTTCCATTCCGCGGCCTCGACGTCGGGGTTCAGATTTTCCTCCATGGCCTCGTAGATCTGGGTCGGAATCATCTTGCAGGCTTTTTCGCGGGCCGTGCTTTCCGCCTGGGCGAAATCGCTCTTGGTGAAATCGCCGGCGTCGAATTCGACGCCCAGCCGGTTAGCCGCGAACTCGGCGAAGCTCGACGGGCCGTAGTCGTCGTCCAGGAAGCGCTCCAGGGCCAGGTCGATCTGGGTCTCGATCATGTTAACGATGCGCACCTTGCAATTGGCGCCTTCGAGGATTTCCTGGCGGTAGCTGTAGACGCGCTTGCGTTGGTAATCCATGACCTCGTCGTATTCGAGGAGGTTCTTGCGGATGTCGAAGTTGCGTTCCTCGACCTTTTTCTGGGCGCCCTCGATGCGCCGCGAGACCATGCGGCTCTCGATGGGCTGATCGCGCTGCATGCCCATTTTTTCGAGGAGGTTGCGGACCCACTCGCCGGCGAAGATGCGCATCAGGTCGTCTTCGAGGGACAGGTAGAAGCGGCTGGAGCCGGGGTCGCCCTGGCGGCCGGCGCGGCCGCGAAGCTGGTTGTCGATGCGCCGGGCCTCGTGCCGCTCGGTGCCGACGATGTGCAAGCCGCCCATCTCGGCTACCTTGCGGCCTTCTTCGTCCATCTTTTCCTTGTTGCGGATGTCATCGACGGTCTTCTTCCAGGTATCGGCGGGCACGTCCAGGCGAGTGGGATACTGGTCCTTGAGCATGGCCCAGGCGAGGGTTTCCGGGTTGCCGCCGAGGATGATGTCGGTGCCGCGGCCGGCCATGTTGGTCGAGATGGTGACGGCGCCGATGCGTCCGGCCTGGGCCACGATCTCCGCTTCGCGGGCGGCGTATTCCGGCTTGGCATTGAGAAGCTCGTGGGCAATGCCGCGGCGCTTCAACAGGCCGCTGAGTTTTTCCGACTTGTCCACGTCGATGGTGCCGATGAGGATGGGCCGGCCGCGCCGCTCCCAGTAGTCCACCTCGTCTTCGGTGATTGTCCGCCGCTCGGCGGTTTCCTTGTGCTGGATTTCGACGGCGTCAGCGGTCTCCTTGCGAATGGTGCCAATGAACTCGGTGCCGTCCTTGAGATGGACCACGTCCCATTTGTGGATGCGCTCGATTTCGCCGACCACCGCCTCCCACTTTTCCTTTTCGTAGAGATAGATGAGGTCGGGGAGGTTATCGCGGATGAGGGGCTTGTTGGTGGGGATGGCGATGACTTCGAGCTTGTAGATTTTCCAGAACTCGCTGGCCTCGGTCATGGCCGTGCCGGTCATGCCGGCGAGCTTCTTGTAGAGCTTGAAGTAATTCTGCAGGGTGATGGTGGCCAGGGTCTGGGTTTCTTCCTTGATCTTGACGCCCTCGCGGGCGTGCTTGGCCTCGACGGCCTGGTGCA
>CAZFGM010000684.1:0-3905 GCA_964518515.1 uncultured Alcaligenaceae bacterium
GCTGGCGCGGTAAGGCCCGTGAACGGGCCTGAAAACCGGGAATCCGACATCAAACTGCAAAAAGCGCAATGGTATTGGTTGCAACAAGCTATTCCATAGCGCAGCCCAGGGTTATAGGGGAAGGAAATGAAAAGATCCTGCTTGGGGGCTTTCGGTGGGTGAAATCGCCATTTGGACCATCCTGGTAGGCATGGTGGGCAACGTGTCGTGTGCCCTGCTGGGCTGTTATCTGATCTTGCGCCGGCTAAGCCTGTTGGGGGACGCCATCAGTCACGGGGTGTTGCCGGGCATCGTGTTGGCCTATTTGCTCACCGGGTATGTGGCCGGCTGGGCCATCCTGGTGGGCGCCATGGCGTTCGGCCTGCTGACCGCTTTTCTCACGCAAACTCTGACTTCGTTCGGTAACGTTCCCGAAGACGCCAGCATGGGGGTGGTGTTCACCGGGTTGTTTGCCGTGGGCGTGGTGCTGTTGACGAATTATGCGGGCCAGGTGGACCTCGACCAGAAGTGCGTTTTCGTGGGCATGATTGAGTCGGTCCCGCTCCGGACTTTCCCCCTGTGGAGATGGGACATTCCCACCGTCCTGCCCACGATGCTGGCGACCCTAGGATTGACCCTGGCGTTCATTCTTCTTTTCTGGAAGGAACTGAAAATTGCTTCGTTCGACCCGGCCCTGGCCCGCACCCAGGGTATCAATCCCACGCTGGTGCACTACCTGCTCATGGCCCTGGTGGCCGCGGTCGTGGTGGCGTCCTTCCGGGTGGTCGGCTCGATCCTGGTCATCGCCATGCTGATTGTGCCGGGAGCGTGCGGGCACCTGTTATCGGACCGGCTGACGGGCATGATGCTGTGGGCCGCCCTTGTGGCGACGCTCTCCAGCATCCTGGGCTATTTCCTGGCCTCGCCGGCGGTTTTGGCCAGCAACGTGTCGGGCATGATGGCGGTGGCCGCGGGACTGCAATTCCTGCTGGTCATCCTGTTTGCCCCGCGCCACGGAATTCTGGCCAAGGCCGTCCGCAACCTGCGCCTGGCGGTGCAAATCGTGGCCGAAGATATTCTGGCTTCTCTTTACCGCCGCGAGGAAGCGGGGACCGCCGCAACCCCCCTGGCCGACAGGCCGGGCTGGCTGGGGCGCCTGGCCCAGTGGTCGCTGCGCCGTGGCGGACATATTCGCCACGATGCCGAAGGCGCGACCCAGCTTACCGACTCCGGCCGGGAAAAAGCACGCTCGCTGGTCCGGTCCCACCGCCTGTGGGAAGCTTTCCTGGGCCGCAACTTCGACCTGCCCCTCGATCATCTGCACGATCCGGCCGAGCGCATGGAACATTTCATCGGCCCGGAATTGCAGAAGGAGCTGGCCGCCGAGCTGCAAGAACCCGGGGCGGACCCGCATGGGCGCGAGATTCCCCGGTGAAAAAAAGGCCTTGCCTAATGGGGCCATGAACCGTGGTGGCATTAATGCGTATACTTCCGACGAACAACTCCAAAGCTCGGCCCAAAAAAGCAAAAAACCGATAGAATCTCTGGGGAGTTGGCAGCCTGGGAGGAAGCGCAAAAACGACTCTTACACGATAGATCAAAACAACTTACAAAGAGAGCCATTTTGTCTGGTACTTCCAGGGCATAGAAAATAGAAAATACCTCAAGGCGTTTCTGGTTTTCCGATCCACACCTTTTTCGAAAACACGACCTTCGTGTGCTAGGAAGTTGATACCAGTAGCTAAACGCCCCAAGCTTGAAAGCCGCGTTCAGGATCGGATCACGGAGAGGAAAGCCGGCCAAAAGTAATTCGTGAGGCATCGTCGTGAAATTCAGCGAACTCGTCCGTTTATTGGAAGAACACGAACATCGACATGATTGATCTTCCTTATTCCTTGATTATCGAGGCCACCAAAGACCCCGATTTCTTTGGCTTCTATTCCACGGAACTGAAAGGATTTTCGGGAATCGGCCGGTCTATTGAGGATTGCCTGGACAAGGCCAGAGCCGGTATGCAGGACCACCTGGCACTCCTGGCCGAGCTCAACAAGCCGATTCCACGAAAAAATCCCAAGCCGACGATCCTCATTCATAATGAAGGGTTTGTTCCGCGGATCAAAAAAAAGTCGAAACCCCAGTCTTTGGCCAGCTAATTTTGGGCCAATGACTATTGACCAATGACTAATCATGGCAACTTTCGAATATTCCGAATGGGACGGCACCCAGCAATTCCTGCCCCTGTCGGCCGAGCTGGCCTTCGACAAGGTGTCGGAATACCTGCTCGAGCACGGCGAGTACGTGCTGCGCCAGCTCGAACGCCTAAACCCGGACGACGCCGACCTGCTCAAGCTGCTGGTCAAGGAAGGCTACCTGGAAAAGGACGAAAAAGGCCGCCTGGCCGTCGCCCCGCGCGGCCTGCGCCGCATCGAGGACAAGGCCCTGCACGAACTGTTCCTGGTGGACAAGAAAGGCGGCCTCGGCAAGCACGAAACCGATTTCAAAGGCGCCGGCCAGGTCCGCCACGAAGACAGCAAGCCCTACGAATTCGGCGATCCGGTCGCCAACCTCAACCTGCACGAAACCTTGAAAAACGCCTTCATCCGCCAGGCCGGCCAAGCCGCCGGAGAAACCCCCCTGTCCCCCCCTTGTCAAGGGGTGGAAAAGCGGGGTCGCCAGGCCGGCATCTCTATTGAAGAAGAAGATTTTGTCGTTTACGAAACCGAGTATCAGACAAGCTGTGCCACGGTGCTGCTGCTGGACATGAGCGGCTCAATGGCCCGCTACGGCAAGTTCTATCACGCCAAGAAAGTGGCCCTGGCCCTGGCGGGCTTGATCCGCGGCCGCTATGCGGAGGATTCGTTGCAGATCATCGGCTTTTACACCTATGCCTCGCCCCTGTCCGAGCGCGGCCTGTTGCGCGCGGGGCCCAAGCCGGTGAGCATTTTCGATAGCCGGGTTTTCCTGCGTGTGAACCTGGACAAGCCGCCGCAGTTCGTGCCCGAGCATTTCACCAACATCCAGGCGGGCCTGCGCTTCGCCCGCCATGCCCTGCGGAAAAAGGCGGCGGCCAATAAGCAGATCATTTGCATCACCGACGGCGAGCCAACGGCTCATCTGGAAGGCCGCGACCTGGTCCTCATGTATCCGCCCAGCGAGCGCACCGCGCGGGCGACCCTGGAGGAGGTGCAGGCCTGCGCCGCCGCCGGCATCCGCCTCAGCACCTTTGCTCTTATTGAAGATTATTTTTATCTTGGTTTAATGAACTTCGTGGATCAGATGGCCCGGGCCAGCCGCGGCGTGGCCGTGTACGGTACCGCCGGCGACCTCGGCCGCTTCATCCTGGACAGCTTCACCAGCGGACGGCGCACGCGCAAGCACCTGGGTCAGTAACTGATTTTGTAGGGAACGCCCTCCGTGGCGTTCCGCCGCAGAAGGAAAAGGATATTGCAAGGTCACGGAACGGCACAGAGGCCGTTCCCTACAGACAAGGGATGCAACCATGAGCGATAGCGACACCCTGACTCTCCCCAAAATCAAGGACAAAAAGAAGGAGAAAACCAAGCGGCAGCCGCCCTACAACGTCGTCCTGCTCAACGACGACGATCACACGTTCGACTACGTCATTCACATGCTGCAGAGCCTGTTCGGCCATCCGCCGGAGAAAGGCTACCAGATGGCCGTGGAAGTGCACACGCAGGGCCGGGTCATCGTGGACACTACCAGCAAGGAACGCGCCGAGCTGAAGCGCGACCAGATCCACGCCTTCGGCCCCGATTCGCTCATCCCGCGCTGCCAGGGCTCGATGTCGGCGACCATCGAGCCGGCGCCGGGTTAATAAACCGCCTTAAAGCCCGGTGGCAATCCGCAGACATTGTTCCACCGCTTGTAAATCCCGGGAGGTCAATTGGCCCAGTTTGGTAGTTACC
>CAZFGM010000685.1:0-3905 GCA_964518515.1 uncultured Alcaligenaceae bacterium
CGATTCTCGGCCATGGCGGGTTCCTTTGAAAAGTACACAGAGAAGAGAAGAAACCGTCGAGTAGAGAGGGACGCACAGCATGAACTACGATACGCAGAAAACCTGTGTTTTCCCCTCCCCCTCTAAAATTCCGTACGGCGGGTTTTCCCCAGTACGGCTTCAAACGGAAATTCAACCGCCACCTTCGACTTCGTCGCCAGACTTAAGCGCGGCCCGCATACATCCGGCAAAGATGCCTTATAAGCGGTCCCAGTCCAGGCACCCAGGTCGCGCGGCCCACCGAAGGGCTAACCGTAGTGGGAACGGTTGCAACCGTTCCAATCGGCACGCTTGCCAGCAGCACAGAACGATTCCGTCCAGAGGCCCTTGGCTCCCCTGCGGGTTATATTGTCCCGCTGGATCTTCGCTTACTATGGCCTCATCCGAGCCTCTCGCGCCCTTCCATCCACTTATGGATTCGTGGATGGCACCTCCTACCCATGGGAACGCATCGGGCGGGGAGCGAGAGGTTCCCCAATTTACTCCCTGTTTCTGTACCTTCGTGCCGTCCTCCGTACCCCGGTGGACCGGATGGCTGCCTCTGGCTGTGCTTCACCATCCACGCTGGCCTTCGCCATATCCGTATTGGCTCGGCATCCACAGTCCCATACATAGTCGGTTCGCACATGGGTCGTGTGACGAGGCTGCAAGGTTCGTTTTCGATTACTACGGCCCGAAGGCTTGCTCGCCCTTCACCGACAAGGGCTTTTACTTTCGAGCTTTCGCCGGTTGGGTCGCCCCAAACCGGCGTCGAGGATAACTACGCGGGCAAACAGCCAATTCCCGCAGCCGGACTTTCACCGGCAAGAAACAAGGCATTATGGGCTGCAAACGGATCACACTTTCGGTTCCAGCCTTTTTTTGGGAAAAACCGAATCGAACGGCGGGGCCCCGCGCGTTTCGTCCTCGTAGTAGGAATAGAATGGGGTCAGATCCAGGTGGGGAACCACGTCCAAAAGGAAGAAAACCAGGTCCCCTTCGGGTAACTTACTGGCCGGAGAATGCGTTTGCTTGGCGTAGCAGTCGGGTTGCCAAGGGCGGTAAGATTTGCCAGCGCGATCGTCCATGATCGACCTCCGTGGTACAGGGACATCCTGCCCATGAGCCCAGTTCCCTACCGGGTTGCCTACTCGGGAAGAGTCCGGGAGGAGCTTTTGAACCTGGTGGTTCGAGCCAAGGCCCGTGGGCTGGGCCGGCAAGTTCTGGATGCGCTTAAAGAACTGGATCGCCGCCTTCATATCTACCCCCAATTCGGCGAACCGCTGCGTTTGCACGGTTTGACGAGTCGCTTGATATGGCGATTTTTTCGCTATCGCTAATGGGCGCCAATTTCGCCGGCCCGGGGTGATTGTTTGGGATCTTGTCCCGGGAGGGGAGCCCAATGCTTCCCCAGATCGCGGCTGCGAAACCCATGAGGCCACAGACGAAATACCAACAAGGCGCTCAATAACGCCAGCACGGCGCTATCGCCGTAACTTAAGGCCGACACGCGCTGCCCCTCGATTTCACGGGGCGTTGTCACCTGACGAAACGTGTCTTCGCCCACCGCGCAATCCTGGCCGGTCGGTTGGGCGTTCGGCGGCGTAAACAGTGAGGGCACTATGAAGCGGAAGCGCCTCGACCCTCCCTACAAGGCGTACCTCGTGTGTTTCCACACCCCGTGGCCCTTCGCCGGGGCCAAAGAAAAAACCTCAGTCCTCCGGAGCGGCAGACCGGAGGGGCCGAGGTTTAGCTTGAGGAAATTCGCCGTGTCACGCGCTCAGGGCCACCTTTTCCGGCATCGGAATATTCAGGTTACTCTGCGTGATCCAGCGGCCGGCGTCGGGGGCGCCGTGCCAGCGCTGCAGGGCGATGGCCTTGACGTGCGACCGTTCCTCGTCGTCGAGCACTTCAAAAAAGGCGGTGCGCAATCCAGCCCGCACCTGCGTCGAGGAACGGTGCAGATACAAGAGTTGATCGTTGCGATCGTCGAAGATGGCAATGGCCCGCCAACCCTGCGGCTTGGCCTCGGTGTGATAGAACATGATTTGACCCTCCTTGGTCAGGCAAAGAAACCGTGGATGGGCTACAAAGTGACGAAACGGCAGCTGCGCGTCAAGAGCAAGATGGCGCAAACAAAGCCCGCAGGCTCGAAGACTCGCCTGCGGGCCTGGGAAATTCCCATACCCCTTTTACTTTTGTTTGGCCTTGGGATCGACGATCTGGGCCACCGGCGTCCGCAGCAGGGTGGCGATTTCGCCGGACAGGACCTGGGCGTTGCGGCCGTCCTTGGTGCAGCCGGGCACGATGCGGACCACGCGGCCGCCCTTGTCGATCAGGATGTTGGTCGGCATGGCCTTGGCATCGAAGGTTTTCCACAGGTCGCCCTTGGGATCGGCCAGCCACATGAAGTTGATTTTTTTCTGGACGGTGTAGCTTTCGACCGCTTCGGGTTTTTCCCGGAAGACGGCGATGGTTTGCAGGCCCTTGGCGTTGTAGGCCTCTTGCAGTTTCTGGAAATAGCCGACCTCAGCATCGCAGCCCGTGCAGGCGCAGGTCAAACGCACCAGCACCGGGCCTTTGGCCACCAGTTTGGCCAGATCGTAGGTCTTCTTGCCGTCCGGCGACTGCAAAACGACCTTGGGAGCTTGCTTGGGTTCATCAGCGCGAATCGACCCGGAGAGAAAAGCGGCCGACAGGGCCAGGGTCCACAGAATACGCATGACAAATTCCTCCGCAAAGGTGGGATAAAAAGGCGGGAACCGGCCAGCCCCCCGCTGGCCATGGTAATACTCTACCCGGAGAGAGGCGGTAATCCAAGGATTTTTTTGCAGAATCGGTAGGATTATTTACCGAAGAAATAAACCACGAATTCCTCTGGGGTGGTTCTTTTTCTTCACGGGATTGAACTCCACGACCGCCCAGCCCCGGTCGTCCAGGAACTGGCGTCCAACACGAAAGCCGGCGGCCAATCCAAGTTCGCCGGCTCGCCTTGCTTCCTGGCGGGATTTCCTAAAATACCCAAGGTTTTCTGGTCTGCCAACAAAAGAGAGGAGTCCCTCATGTTCCACGAATCCATTCGCCGCGCCTTGGAAACCGGCAAGGGCCTGGACGAGGCGATCGAGGAAGCGGCCGCTCCCATGCGCGAAACCATTCGCCAATTCCTCACGCACAGGCCATTCCAGCCTTTCCGCATTTATCTCACGGACCGACACGTCGAGGAAATCCGCAACCCGGAGCCGGTTGTCCTGGGACCGACCACCCTGACCCTCCGTCGACCGCACCCGCAGCACCCGGGAAAGTGGCAGGATCGTTGCATCCTGGCCCTGATCCACGTCGTCAGTCTGGAACCTCTTTGCGCGGACGAACCGACGATCGTAGCAAAGAGGCGGTCCGAAAAGGGGACCGAGAAATAAGGACTTGCGCCCCAAACTGAGGGGTCCTGTCCCCTTTCGGACCGCCTTAATAGGAACGGTACCCGCATGAGCATCCTCGTCGATAAATCCACGCGCGTTCTCGTCCAGGGGCTGGGCAAAGCCGGCACCTTTCACGCAACGCAGTGTCGCGCGTACGGCACGCAGATTGTCGGCGCGGTGGCCCCAGGCAAGGGCGGAACCGTGAAGGAGGGATTTGCCCTGTTCAACACGGTGGCCGAGGCGGTGAACAAGACGGGGGCCAACGCCAGCCTGGTGTTCGTGCCGCCGCCGGCGGCCGCCGACGCCATCATGGAAGCCGCCGACGCCGGTATCGCCGTCATCATCGCCATCACCGAAGGCATTCCGGTGCTCGACATGGCGCGGGCCATGCGCTTTCTCAAGGAAAAATGTAGTCCTCACGCTCCGCGTGAGGAGCCTCGTCACGCGGAGCGTGACGACTACACTCCGAGT
>CAZFGM010000686.1:0-3904 GCA_964518515.1 uncultured Alcaligenaceae bacterium
GTAAGCGGCCGGGTTGTCCCACGCCGAAACCCGGCCCCTCACGGGGCTCGGCTCGCCGAAGACTGTCTCAAACCTCACCGCGCTCAGCAAAACCACGCGGTGCAATTGAGGCCTTTCCTTGAGCCGGCGAGCTTGCGCGCCGCGGCCTGGGGAGTTTACAGCAAGCGGGTTTGGGAAACAAGACCTTGGCGGGTTCCATCGGCATCTGAAAAGTCGTGGTTTTTCTGTGCACCGCGGTTCGCCGTCCATATAACCTCAAGTACCTGCCTCGCGGCCCGCCTTGGTTTCGGCATCGGAGAGAGCAATGACGTTACGATCGGTTGCCGGCTTCGTTTTCCTGGCGGTGCTGGTTCTGGCCGGGATCAGCCGGACCCAGGAGGAAGATTTTTCAGCTCAGGCCCAGGCCTACCGCAAGAACAAGGAGCCGGTGGCGCCCTTGTCGGAAACCACCATTCTCGCCGAGGCCGAGGAATTTCAAGTCGCCGGCAAAGGCGGCTGGCAGGCCAAACCATTCGGCACCAACTACTTCGCCGCCACGTTCGCCAATTCCTTTTTGAGCCGGAAAGCCTACCTGGGGGCGCCGGAACAATGCGCGAAATCCACCGCCAGCCTGGAAGTCGAAGTTCCCAAGGCCGGCAAGTATCTCGCCCTGGTTCGCTATGAGTCGTGCTACCGCTTCGAAACGCAGTTCCGCTTGCGGATCGAGCAGAATGGCAAGACGGTGCTCGATCGTCTATACGGCGCGCGGGACAACCTCAAGATCTGGGCCTTTCACCAGAAGCTGAAGAAAGAAATCGCCTGGGATTGGGGCGCCGTGGAAAACATCGTCTGGGAAGGGCATGACGCCGCGGTGACCCTGAACCCCGGCCGGGCCAAGCTCACCTTGATCGCCGACAAGCAGACCGAGCCGGCCGCACGCCGCAACGTCGATTGCGTCCTGCTCACCAGCGATGAGAAGGACGTGCACATCCGCATCGAAAAGGAACAGTATCTGCCGCTCGATGGCTTGCTCACCCAGGCCGGCGACGTGTTCGTCAAGGTGCACAACACCGGTGGTGAAAGCGTCACGGTCACCTTCCCCAACGGCACCGAGCATTCTCCCTACTGGATTCACATGCGCACCTGGAAGCCGAAGGCCGTCAAGGTCGAGCCGGGCAAGGCCAGCGACTGGGTCGAAGTCGGCAGCCTGCTTGACACCTTGAGCGACGGCCAGTGGAACATCAGCGCCACCGGCAAGGGCGGCTACAGTTTGGAATTCGCCCTCAAGAATGCCGCCGGCAAGATCGAGCCGTTCCGCAAGCTGGATTCGCTTTCCGGCAACGTCGTCCTGGCCTACGATGGGGACACCCGCTATTCGCGGCGCATCCGCCTGGCCGACGACATCCTCTACAACCTGGTTGCTTACCTCAAGAAACATCCGGTTAAGGGCACGCCTCCCAAGCGGACGCTGATCTACGGCTCTACGTTCAGCCCGAAGCCGGCCGACGCCAAGTACACCGCCGCGCTGAACGAATTCATCCAGATGATCGGGGCCCCCGGCCTGGGCCAGGATGGCCCGGAAAACCTGAAGTCCGCCGGCCTCATCCGCGGCTACATCGACGTCCGCGACGTGACGACCGACAAGCTCGCGGACTATTGCAAGAAACTGCAAACCCAAGGAAAGGCCGACAAGATCGCCGTCGTCAGCCTGGGCGACGAAATCGGCCTGGCCGCCCCGCCCGCCAAGGACCATGCCGGCTTCCGCGCCTGGCTCAAAACCCAAGGGATCAAGCCGGGCGAGGTCGATCCGGCGGCCGGCAACGATTACGACAAGATCAACTTCAATCCCGCCGCCGAAATCGCCAAGAGCAATCCGCGCCTCTATTATTACTCCAAGATTTACGGCTACCGCTACGGCATCAAGCAGCTCAAGGACCGCACCGACATCCTGCGCAAGTACCTGCCCAACGCCGGCATCGGCGCCAACTTCTCGCCCCATCACAAGCACATGTACCTGGGCGACACGCACCACTGGATCAGCGTCTTCCGCGAGGACGGCATGACCATGCCCTGGGGCGAGGATTACATCTGGCAAGTCCCGGTCGGCACGCAGCAGATGAACTTCATCATGCTCGACATGTTCCGGGCGGCGATCAAGAACAAGCCGCAGGGCAAGATTCACTACTATGTGATGCCGCACACGCCGGGCAACACGCCGGCCAACTGGCGGCGGCAGTTCTACGGCGACCTGGCCCACGGCGCCAAGGTCCTTAACCTTTTCGAATTCCGCCCCGTGCAGCACGCCTACACCGAGAACCACTGCAACTCGCCCGCCATGTACCAGGAAGTCCGCAAGAGTTTGCACGAACTGGGCAAGTTCGAGGACATCATCCAGGACGGCCAGGTGCGGCCGGCCCAGGTCGGCCTGTGGTGCAGCGAGACCGCCGACGTCTGGGATAATCACCGGCATCCTTTCGATGCCGCCAAGCGCTGTCTGTACATTATGATTCGTCACCTCCAGGCGCCGCTGGATTTTGTCGTCGATGGCGACGACTTGAAGTCTTACAAGGTGCTTTTTCTCTGTGATGCCAACGTGAGCCGGGCCGGGTCGCAGGCCATCGCCGACTGGGTGAAAGCCGGGGGCCACCTGGTGGCGACGGCGGGGGCGGGAATGTTCGATGAATTCAACCAACCGAACAAGATTCTTCGGGGATTGTTGGGAGTGAATCAGATTCGCCTCGACGAGGCCAAGGAGCCGATTCGCTTCGAAAAGCAAGATTTGCCGTTCGCCACACGGCTGGACCAAACCAAAAGCTGGAGCCCTTTTTTGACCTTGCCGATATATGGGGCGCGGAGCGTGGTGACCGCGGATAAAAAGACCAGAGTCGATAGGGAATTCAAGGGGGGCGAGCCGGCCTTTACCACGAAAAAGCATGGCAAGGGTGAAGTCTGTTATTTGGCCTTTCTGCCGGGCCTGTCCTATTTTGCCCCCGCCTTGCCGCGGCGGCCGATGGATCGCGGGGCAACCGACCAATTCATGAGCCATTTCTTGCCCACCGACTTCGATAGGAGGTTTTTTAACCTTAGTCTTATTTTCGTCGGTTTATCCCGGTTTGTTCCGATCCATTGTTCTAATCGCGACCTGGTGGAAAACACGCTGATCCAGGACCTGGTGGAAACCACGCTGATCCAGGCCAAGCAGGGCGTGGTGATACCGCTGATCAACTGGAGTGCAGAACCGGTAAAGAACCTGGAAGTTATCGTGTGGATTCCCGTTCCCAGGCGGGACGTATCCCTGGCCAGCGGCGGGAAGGTGCAAATGAAGGCGGGCAAAGGCTTCACGGTGTTCACGCTGGACCTAGATGTCGCCGATGCCTTGATCTTGCGATAATCGGGATTAAGAAAGGTAGGGCAGGGTCTTTCGGAAGTCAGGATGTGTGCCGAAAAGGAGACCCGCTGTGTTGGAGCGGGGATGCCCTGGAGGTGTCCACGGGTGTTCCAAAGCCCATTGCGGCTTATGCCAACGGGAGGCCAGTCACCCGGCGAAAGCCGGTACCCTTCCGATTGTCAATAAAGACACCGTCTGTGGCCCTCCAGGGCCTTCCTTAGATTACTTGGTTTCACTGGCCATAACAAGAGCAAGTATTTTCTCGTTTCCTCAAAAAGTTGCATCTTTGAAAGGAGCATCCATGAGGTTCGCAACGCGAGCTGTGCTGATCGGTCTGATGGGTACGCTGTTTCTGCCGGCGGGAAACAGTGCCGCAGGGGAAAAGAAAAACCCCTGCATTGTGCCGGTGCCGCGCGACAAGGGCTGGCTCAAGCGCCACGATAGCTTCGTCGCCATCGCCAAGAAAGGCGACGTGGACGTGCTGTTCCTGGGCGATTCGATCACCGACGCCTGGCGCGGCAAGGCGGCCAAGCCGAC
>CAZFGM010000687.1:0-3899 GCA_964518515.1 uncultured Alcaligenaceae bacterium
TGCGAGCCTTCGTGCGCTTGCGGGAAATCCTGGCTTCGCACAAGGACCTGGCCCGGAAACGAGCGTTTTTGGGTAACCGCGGATGGTTTGTATCGGCAGGCCCGGCCTTTGGGTTGACGGCCCCGTGAGAGGCTGTCCGAACCCCGGCTACGCCGGCGGCCGGCGACATGGGCCGCACCCGCTCCCGCTATCACGAACTCTCGACCTGATCCAGGGTCCAAACCACTCCCATTTGGCGACCTGGAAACGCGAAAATCTTCTCTTCATCTGCACGCACCAGTATGAGCATTTCCGCTTCGCCTATTTCAAAGCGCCGCAGGACAACACCCGCGCCGCCCCGCTGGCGGCCTTCGGCTGGGGCCCCGACATGTCGGCGCGCACCGCCTGCGAGTTCAATCTTCCCGCCCTGGTCTGGCCCGACGCTGACGCATTGGGGAAAGGCCTCGGGAGGTTACGCGGGTAGAGGCATGGCGTCCGCATTGATCTGCACACGCTCCACTTCGTAGCCCGCCGACTTGACGTGGGCGATTGCCGACCGAAGGGCTGCTTCCAGGGAGTCGGCTTGCCGATGAAAATCAATCGAAAAGACACCGTTGCACGTTCCGGGCGTGCCATCGTCGCAGCCGGCCTCGTAAAGCTGGTCCGCGATTTCCTCGGTCAGCTCCAGAGCGCCCTTGAGAATCAAAGTGAATTCGTACTTGGTCATGGCGTCTCCTCCTTCCAGTTCAGAATCTACGGCGGCGAATGGGGGCAGCGATCAGCCGCACGGCGTAAATCCTTGGCATGATCTTCGGGACTCCTGGGGGTTGAATACACGGCCCTTGCACATCCGCTGCGATCACCCTGCGGGCAAAACAAGCGTCCTCAAATGTGCGCTCGTGGGCCGGCTTTCCGTAGCGTCCAGCCACGATGCAACGCAAAGGCCACCGCTGCTCGAATGTGCTTGTTTGGGTGGCTGGCCACGGGCTTTCTTCCTTCTGGGCAAGGCGTCTCACTACCTGTGAATTATACAATATCCACACGGCAAGAAGGGTGAAAATGGAGACCGACTCGGAAAGCCCCCGCGTCCCCGCCGCAGCAAGGGGAGCCCGAGGCATTGGTGCGGCGAATCGTGGACGCGGTTGGCGGCGCTTGCCGGTGGCACCTCAGGAATTTCTCAATGGCCTCGATAGCCCGATTGCCTTGTGGGAGGATGCGATCCAGCAAATCGAAGCCGAGCTACCTGCTCAAACTGGGTTGCGCATTCCCGAGTCGCCATTGGCAGGGCCCAGAAAGACCCTGGCATTAACCTCCATGGGTGCATATAGTTTGCCCCATACCCTTTGGGGCCATCCAAAACCGCATCCATGAGGAGGAGCACCGGTGGCGCGAATTGTTTGTCAGGTATTGCACAGGCCGGAGCGGATCACCTTTCTTTGGTCTCAGGGGCAGGCCTCCTTTGAACCGTATCACTTCCAGGGCCAAGACCTGGCGCATTTTCAGCAGGTGGTAAAGAATGCGCGGAGCGGTTCCGCATGCGAGTTGGCCAATCTTGGCGGGCAGCTGTTTCAGGCTGTTTTTCCCGAACCAGCACATCCCATTCGCGACTGGCTGGCGGAACTGACCGCTAAAAACGACGTGGAATCCCTGGAAATTCTCAGCGACGCGCCGGCTACGGTTCCCTGGAACCTCGTCCACGACCGGGAATTCTGGGGCGTGCGCTATCCTCTGGCGGTGGGCCGGCGCGTCAATCCGCTGCGGGAATTTCCCTTCTTGGAACAACCCGCCATCCTTCTGGTGGCGGACCCCGGCCTTGACTGCGGCTGGCTGGGGGATTTCACCAAGGAAAAATCGCTGCGCCTGGTCGAAACACGCGACCAGTTGCGGGAGGCCCTGCGCGTCGGGCCGCCGGATTTTCTGTTTTTCTTCTGCCGCACCGGTCCGCGCGGAGTGCGCCTGGGCGAGGAAGGGCTGGCCGCGACCGAACTGGCCCAGTGGCTCGAGGAAGCAGGAACTCCGGGCCCCATCGTCTGCCTGAATGTGTGCGGCGATCGGGAAGGCTATTCTCTCAAAGATTTCCTGCAGGCCCGTCTGCACGGCTTGATTGCTTGTGAAACGCCGGTGGGCGCGGACGTTGGCCGGGACTTTTGCAAAGAATTCTTGCCGGCTTTCCTTTACGGCGGCGATACCGTGGGCAAGGCCCTGCAAAAAGTGCGCGGCCAGCTCGGTCCCGCGGGCCTGACCTACAGCGCTTTCTGCCCGGTCCAGCTCAAGGCGACCTGGACGGAAGGGGCCGAAGAAGTGGAAGGACCGCCGCCGCTACCTTTGCCCGAGGCCCCCTATCGGCCGCTGGCGCCCTACGATCGGGAAGACCGGGCCTTGTTCGTCGGCCGCGAGCGGGATATCGCCGCCTTCACCACCCTGCTCGACGCCGCCGACACCCGCCTCCTGGTCCTGCACGGCCCGAGCGGCGTGGGTAAAGCGTCGTTTGTGCGGGCCGGCGTCATTCCCTTCCTGGAAGATGTCGCCGTCGGGTATCGGGCGCTGCGCGATCGCCGGCCGGAAGAGACCCCACGGGCCGAGGAAGAAAAGCCGGTTCTGTCGATCCGCGCGTCGCACGATCTTCTGGGCCAGGTAGCCGAGGGATTGTGTGTCTTTTGCGCACAGCCGTATGTGTACAGCACGCCGGCCGGGCAGACGATCACGGTCGATTTACCGGGCATCTTGCGGGCGGAGGTGGAGCGTGGAGCGCCGAGTGGGGAGAGTGGAGCGCCCAGCGCGGAGCGCGAAGAACCGAGCCAGACTTCACCCTCCCCGCTCCCCGCTCCAACCTCTCCATCCTCTGCGCTCCACTCTCCACCCTCCGCGCTCCGCCCAGCTACCCCCCTCCGCCTGTGGGAGAAGGTGAAAGAAGATTCGGCATTTCTGGGACGGTTGATGGCCCGGCTGACGGAACGCTTGCCTCACGAAGTGGTGGTGCTGATCGAGCAAGGGGAAGAACTGTTCACTGGCGTGACCAATCCGGCGCAGGAGCGGCGGCGGCGGCACATGCTGGCGGTGTTGGCCGAGGCGGCCGCCGCCCCGGCCCAGTGCAAGTGGCTCGTGTCGCTGCGGACCGATTTCTTCGGCCGGTTCGTGCATTACTATCCTGAGGTAGGTCAGGCTTTCCAGCCTGACGTTCCCTCTGTCAGGCTAGAAAGCCTGACCTACGGGGCTCCGCTGCGCGATTACCTGTTGCCGGCCCTGGGTGAGGAAAACCTGGTCGAGGCCCTGCAGCAGCCGACAATCACGGAGCCGATTCCGTACAGCTCCGAAGTCCCCTTCAGCAAGTACGGTTTTGCCTTCGAGGATGGCCTGGCCCGGAAGATCGTTCAGGAAGTGCGGCGGGCGGCGTGGGCGCGGCAGCTCAGCGTTTTGCCGCTCTTGCAGGCCGTCGGCGCCTTGCTTTACGAGCGGGTCAAGGATCGGACCGACCGCGTGGCGCGCGAAGCGGACCTGAAGGCCCTGGGCGACGTGGGCGAGGCCCTGGCCAAGTACGTGGATGGAAAGATCAAGGCCCTGCCGGCGCCCGCGAGCGAGAAACGGGCCCTGCGCGGGCTGTTCCCGGACCTGCTGCGCCGCGAAGCCGACGGCAACCTGACCCGCAAACTGGTGCCCGCCGCCGAGGTGGCCCGCCTCTGGCAAGGCGCCCAGCCCCAGGCCACGGTGCATCAGGCCGCCGCCGACAAAGTCGGTCTGCTCGAAGCCAATCATCTCCTGACCGACGGCAAGGAAAACGAATTCATCAGCCTGGGAACCGACGCCCTGGCCCAGGTCGGAGCGCAGTGGGAAGAGGAAAAACGCCGGGTAAGCTATGGCTGGACCAAGATCATCGACATGCTGTGGATCTTCATTCCACTAATGGTGCTGGTGGCGGCGGC
>CAZFGM010000688.1:0-1243 GCA_964518515.1 uncultured Alcaligenaceae bacterium
TATCGCGGAATCGGCCGATCCGTTCGGTGTGGCCAAGCTTGTGAACGCCATCGGCCGCGGGGAACTCGAAAAGTTTGCTGAGCTGCGTTGATTTTTCCGTGTCTTCGCTCATATTGGTCATTCCTTTGGCGCCGCCTATTAGGATGCGAAATTCCAACTGGGTCTTTCCGCCCGGCGGGTTCGGGTCTCGCACGCAAGCGAAAAGCACGAAATCGGCGCGGAAATGCTTTTCGCCCTTCACCCGGCGCAAAAGGCCACCTTGCCTACCTACCCAATCCAGGTACACTTCGCGATTCTCGGTGGTCCAAATCTGCACCCGGTAAATGGCCACCTTCCCGATGGGCTCGAGAATGGTTTCGACTTTGAGGCGGTAATTGGTAGGGTCCAATTTCGGTTGGCCCTTAGCGGGGTCCTTCTCGGCAAGAGGAAGCTTCTTCTCCACCTTGGGGGAATCCTCCTTGTTCTTTTCCTGGCAAGATGGCTTTTCAGCTGTCCAGAAAAAAAAGCCGAAAAAGATTAGAGCGCTCCAAATAAGGCTGCATCGCATGACTTTCCCTCCTCCCGAAGATAACCTAAACAAAAGGTAAATCACCCATTCGTTACTTTATTTAACGGCAACTTCGGTGGGGGCAAAAAAAGATTTTAATAGAAAAAAAGGGAAGGACTCCTTCCATAGGTGCACGAACATGGATGCTCCTTGCTGGGAAAGGCCATGTGTCCTTGGTCAGCGGGCTAAGGACGGATTTGAAGCCTCTATATCTATATGCACCGGCGATTGCAAACGCGACACGAAAAAGACAGATTTTTTTTGCTTTATTTTGGAATTCCCAAGCTGGCCGTGGTACAAATCGATTGTCTTTCCGTCTTTGCGACCGGACCTTTTTTTCATCAAGTCGGAGGGGGTCATGGCCGGCGAAACGCACAAAGGCTATTCCTTGGACTGGCCGGGCACGGTCGATGAAGTGCTGGTGCTGTTCGCGCAGGCGGGCTTTGCGGATGCGGCCAAGGAGTTGGCGGGGCGGCACCAGGATAGGACAAGCCGCTTAATCGCAAAACTGGCCCGCGAAATGGGCTTAAGGGCCCAGGACGTGGAAGAGGCCCAGCAAGAAGCGTTTTTGTGGCGTCGGCAGGCCATTGAAAAATATGACTTCGTCCGCCCGAACGGGTGCACCTTCTGGACTTTTCTAAAACGGCAGGTGATCCCCCATAGTTTGGCGAATTTTGCCCGCGGCCTGCGCCGCGG
>CAZFGM010000688.1:1343-3899 GCA_964518515.1 uncultured Alcaligenaceae bacterium
CTGGCTTACCTCGAGCGCGCCCTGGCCGCCGCCAACCCGCTGTTGCGGGAGATTTGGCAAGGATTCAAGGGGGGCAAGCATCTGAGCGAAATTCCCCGAGGAAGTCTTTCGCTCCGGACGATCCAGCGGCGCTGGAAGGACTTTATCGCCCAACTCCAGGCCCGCTTTTTTGCGGAAAAAAAGTTGGGGGGGGGGTAGGTTAGGGAGACCTGCGGTCAGCCATTTCGGCGGGGTCAGGAGACCCGCGCCGAACCCGCCGAACCCTGAGGCCCGCGCCAAACCCGGACACGCGCCGAACCCTGTTAGGCCTTTTGCATCGGGGTGGCGAATTCCATCATCAATTACACAAGGAAACATCGCGATCGACCCCTGGGGGGTATGGTGTGGAGTTTTGAGACTTTGACCCCCCTTTTTTTACCTATCCGCCTTTCGTGAAAGGTCTTATGTGGACAACTAAAATCCCCCGAGTTTTGAGACTTTCAACAATAAAATCGTAGCCGGGTGTGAGTCGTACAATCTTAAATTCCAAAAATCCTTGCCATGAGAACAACCAACCTGTTTTGTCGTAACCCGCATTGGGGATACATGCTGGCCCTGGTGGGCGCGATGGCCCCGCTGGACAGCGCCCGGGCCGGGGAGAAGGTACCGACCCTGGGCGACGCCGTGCAGTTGTTCGTTGATCTGGACCGGGTCGAAGCGCTCGACAACGTCAAGCAGGTTTTCCACCCCGCCGAGAGGCATCCGGCCAATCCGGTCCTTCGCCAGGTCAAGCCGTGGGAAGATGAGCGCAGCACCTGGGGCTCGGTCATCTACGACGCGGAGGCGAAGATTTTCAAGGCCTGGTACGGCGGCAAATCCGGACGCAAGAAGGAGTACCGGCCCGGCTCGCTGTCCGATTGTTCGGTGCTCTGCTACGCCACCAGCAAGGACGGCATCCACTGGGACCGGCCCGACCTGGGCCTCCACGAGGTCATGGGCACCAAGAAGAACAACGTCGTCATCAGCGACGACCACCACAACGGCCTGGACCATTGGGAGTCCATCCTCAAAGATCCGCTGGCCAAAGACCCCCAAAGGCGCTACCTGGCCCTGGGTTGGTCGAGCTTTGACTGGGATGGGCCGATGGCCGGCATCTACACTATGACCTCGCCCGACGGCCTGCGCTGGACGCACACCAAGGAGCCGGTGTTTCACTACCATCCCCGGCCCGGGAGCAAAGACCTCGGCCCGGTCGGCGATTCCCACAGCCTGATGATCGACACGCTGCGGCGGCGTTACGTGGCGTACCTGCGCGCGCTGCCGAACCGCTCGTTCAGCACCAGCCCGGACTTTGTCGCCTGGACGCCGCCGCGGCTGTGCCTGCGGGCGCGGCCGGGAGAGGTGTCCAACACCATCTACAATCACATGGGCTTCGTCTACGGCGATCGCTACCTGGGGTTGCTCAGCTATTTCGTGCGCGATCCGAAGAACCCCCTGGTGACGGTGTGGCTGCTCAGCAGCCGCGACGGCGAGACCTGGCACCGGCCCGACACCGGCCGCCCCCTGATCGACGTGGGCGCGGTCGGCGAGTGGGACCGGTTCAACCTGCGCCTCACGGGCGCCCCGCCGATCCGCGTCGGCAACCAGCTCTACATCTACTACCGCTCCACCGCCAACCGGCACTCGCCCTACACGGGGCGCGACACCACCGATCGCGGCGGCGGCCTGGGCCTGGCCACGCTGCGCGTCGATGGCTTCGCCTCGTTGCAGGCCGGTTACGACGGCGGCCGCGTTACCACCAAGCCGTTTCGCTGCCGCGGCAGCCGGCTATACGTCAACGCCAAGGCCGACTTCGGCCGGCTGCGCGCCGAGGTGCTCGACGCGGAAGGCAAGCCCGTCCCCGGCTTCAGCCACGCCGATTGCCAGCCAATGACCGCCGACAGCGTGGACCAGCCGTTACGCTGGAAGGCCAAGGCCTCCCTCGAAAGTCTCAAGGGAAAGACGCTTCGCCTGCGCTTTCACCTGGAGAATGTCCGTCTGTATTCGTTCCGGATCGCGGCCACAAAGTTGCAGGCACACTCCGTGTGGCGTCCGCAATGAGCTGCTTGTCCGCGTGGATTTGCTTTCGCACCACGACGTTGCCGGCCTGGTCGAGAATGCACACCGCCAACGGGTGCAATCGGCCCCCACCCAGATCTCCTTCTGGGAGATATTGATTCCAAGCATAATCCGTTCGATCATTACGGTCGCGATGCGACGCTATCGAGTGATGCATGGAAAACCATCCTCCGGGCTTCTTACTGGTTCATCCCTTGCCCCAGGCGCCCCATTTCGTGGGGCGGGAAACGGAACTGCAAGAGCTGCGCGGTTTGTGGCAAGGAGACTTTCGCGGTGTGTTCGCGTTGGTGGGCCTTGGCGGCGCGGGCAAGACGGCCGTGGCGGCGCAGTTTGTCGAAGATTTGACCGCGGCCGCCGCGATGGCGCGGCCGGGGGGACTTTTCCTCTGGAGTTTTTACCAGGAGCCCGACGCGGGCTTGTTTTTGCAGCAGGCCTACCAGTACTTTGCGGGGGAAGCTG
>CAZFGM010000689.1:0-3887 GCA_964518515.1 uncultured Alcaligenaceae bacterium
ACGGTCAGGGTGCGCACTGTTACCCAAAAAACATGGCTTTTGAACCATGCCCAACCGTGGGCATGCCTCAAAACAACGGTGTTTGGGTAACACTTTTCATGGGGGGGGTATGTCCGAGTGAGGGGTACGCCATTCTTGAAAACCACGGTGACGTACCCCCTTCGTTCCGTAACCCCTTTGCTGGCAAAAGATTCCTACTTGTGTAGCAGGGGGTACGTCAGTTGTCATGGTGGGTGCCCCCGGTCCCCCCCTCCCCGCCCGCCAATTTGGTGTTACCCGGTTTTGAACCATGCCCAACCGTGCCTGCCGACCTTTCCAGAAGGCATTGGTAAACTGGAGGTTACGCCAAACTGGTCAGCGGCCTATGATGGAGCCCGGATTCGTCGCGCGGGGTGGTCCAGCCATCGGGCAACCGCCCTGGCCCCAAGTTTCCAACTTGCCCCGCCGGCGTCAAAACCGCCGCTCGCATACCCAGCGGGCAGCCTACCTGCCAAATTGGCAGCAACATCGCCATCAAAAAGTTGAATAACATTTTGTCATTCAACTTTTCAATCCACAAACCGTTACCCATCCACACGTTGCCGCTGTTTTTCCGAGTTGAATGACATTTTCTCCTTTCCTCAAGGATCTTCTCCGTGCAACCGCGGGCTTCGTCAACCCTGTACGTGCGAAGGGGTGGCGAACCCCCGTCGCTTCTTGCCATGCCCCTCCCGCGTGGGGCAAGTTGCCAACGTTGCCAACTTGCCCCACGAAAATTGGTCACCCTACCCAGTCGCGCGTGGCCGCCACCGCCTGAGCCATCTCTTCCGCCGTCACTTCATCCAGAAAATCCAGCGGGCTCGCCGTGCGCGCCACTCCCTTGTCCATCACGTGGGTGTAAATCATGGTTGTGGAAACGTCCTTGTGCCCCAGCAACTCTTGCACCGTTCGAATATCGACTCCGCGCTCCAGAAGATGCGTTGCAAACGAATGCCGAAAAGTGTGGCTCGAAATCCGCTTCGTCAATCCCGTCCTCCGAACCGCTTCCGTCACGGCCCGTTGCAAAGCGCCCTCATGGACATGGAATCGACCGATCTTTCCGGAACGCGGATCACGCGACAGCTGCCGCGACCCGAATAGAAATTGCCAGCCCAGTTCCTTTGCCGCATGCGGATACTTCCGCTCCAGCGCATCCGGCAACGGCACGTGCGCGATCCCTCGTGCCAGGTCCTGCTCATGCTGGGCGCGCCGCACTTCCATTTGCTTCTCCATCTCCCCCTTCAAGGCCCGCGGCAACATCACGACTCGGTCTTTGTCCCCCTTGCCTTGCCGCACCAGAATCTGGTTCCGCCTCCAGTCGACATCCTTGACCCGCAGGCCGCAACATTCCAAAAGGCTCATTCCCGTGCCGTACATCAACCGGGTCATCAATGGGTATAACCCGCCATAGCCCTCGACCGCCTCCAGCACCTGCTTCACTTCCGGCCGTGACATCACCACCGGCAAACGCCGCGGCCGCTGCGATTTGATCGCCCGGATCAGCGGCAACTCCACCTCCAGAACTTGCTGATACAGAAACAACAGCGCGTGCAGCGCCTGCGACTGCGTGCTGATGGACACGTGGCCTTGCACCGCCAGCTGGGTCAGAAACTCTTCCACTTCCCGCCCGCCCATCTCCAGCGGATGCCGTTTGTTGTGAAACAAAATGTAACGCCGCATCCATCCGACATAGCATTCCTCCGTACGCAAGCTGTAGTGCCGCGCCCGCAGCACCCCCCGCGCCCGCTCCAACAGTTTGGGCGGTTTCCTTTCCCCCACGCCGCGGGGCGAGTCTTCGAGCCCCGCGGGTCCCTCCAAACGCGCTCGGGCAATCTCCGGCCAGGGCAACACCTGCCCTAAAACCTCCCGGTACAAAAATGCCAACGCCTGCCGGGCCTGGGCCTGCAATTCTACGCCGTAGGCCAACTGAGCCAGGTGGCCCAGAAACGCCTCGATCTCGGCACGGCCCATCGTCTCCGGATGACGCTTGTCGTTATGGAGGATGAACTGTCGATTCCAAGCCACGAACCGGTCCACTGTCTCCGGCCGATAACGGCGCGTTACCAAGGCCTGGCGCAAACGGTCGAGCAATTTTGGCCCGGAAGAATTTGGTTCTTGCCGACCACTCGGCAGTGGGCTAGAATCAGCACTGGCTTTCAGAACGGAATTCGCCATGACAGCCTCCTGGGTTAGGGTGGTGAAATAGCTTCTCATGTATGTTTGTACACATACCCAGGTGATTGTCAATCGAATTTCTCGATTTAGACCAATTCCGCGCTGCCTTTGCGGCGACTTAGACAGCGCGGTTTAGACCGAATTAATATAGTTCGGCCAAGGAAGCCGACCATTGGCAAACACAGAGAAACGGAGCGTATTCATGAGGACCACCCTTTCAATCCTGCTGGCACTTGTTCTTGGGTCGCTGTTCCTTACGCGACTCGAAGCCCGGCCCGTGAAAGTCTGGACTTATCAGGAACTGTTGGAGGCGGCCGATGTCGTCCTCATGGTGGAAGCCGTTTCGGCCAAGGCCACGGACGATAAGGCCGAGGACCAACGACTTCAAAAGTTGGCGGTTCCCTTCCAAACCGAATTGAAAGTACTGCTGACCTTCAAGGGGAAAGTTACCACTGACACCGTCCAGTTGGTTCACTACCAGATGCGAAAGGACGTCACCATTGCCAGCGGCGGCCCTAACCTAGTGACTTTTCGAACCGAAGGTAGAAAAAACGTTCGCCTGCAATTTGACGGCGGCATTGAAACCAGGGACAGGGAAGGCAGGCCGCAATACTTGGTTTTCTTGAAGCGCCGCGCAGATGGAAGATACGCGCCGGTAACTGGGCAGTTCGACCCGGACCAATCGGTGCGCGAATTTCAGCCGGACCGATACGCAACGGCTCTCGGGGCGGGACGCCTCCCCGTTGGCGCCGACCCCTGGTTGGGGACTTACACCGTCTACGAGCGCGGAGCGGGAGACGGCGTGTATCGCCTCAGCAAGAGGGCCAAGATGATTACAATCTCCAAGGACGGGGAGCTGTACCAGGTCGACTACTTCTCTAACAAGGTCGAGCGCGTGCGCTTCAAAGGCAGCGGTAATACCCTGCAGAATACGACAAAGCCCGCGCCTTACCTGGAGGCGGAGACTCAGGGAGGGCAGAGGGTCGTCCGGTTCCAATTCAGTTTCCATACCCTTTACCTGCTCCAAGGCCCTCCCCCCGGGGACTGGAAGCTTGCTCCGTGAAGGCCGAACCAGCCGTTGCAGCAGTCGGCGGCCGCATTTTGGCTTCCACCAGTTCAACGTTTCACGAGCGGCCGCCGCTGCTGAACTTTGTCGTTCGGCCCTGCTTTGATGTGAAGGGATAATCCTCATGAAGACCCCCGTCGTGATTACCCTGCTGATCCTTGGTACGGTGTTAATCCTTGCGCCTTTTGTTTTCGACTACCTCAACCCTGTGAGCGTGACCCAGTACCCGCTGGAACACGAGCGCGCACGGGTCCGAGATCACCGTACGATCTATGCGGCGGTCAGCTGGGCCGCCGGCATTGGGATGGTGGCTATCGGGATCTTATCGTCCCTTTGGTCGAGTCGGCGTGTTGCTGCTGATCGCCAGGAAAGTGTGACATCCATCAAGGCCTAACCGCGGAATGCTGCCTGCGCTCCGCCCCGGCAGGCGGCCCGTGGCTTGCGGTCGGTGGCGCTGTCACGGCAGCCACGGCGCGCCATCCGGGCCGAACCAGTCGCTGCACCCGACGGCGGCCGCATTACGGTTTTTCGGGGCACTACGTCTCACCAGCGGCCGCCGCGGGTGAGCTTATGCGTTCGGCAGCTTCGATTTTTGCGTGAGGATGCTTTTCCAGTGGTTGATGCGAAA
>CAZFGM010000690.1:0-3882 GCA_964518515.1 uncultured Alcaligenaceae bacterium
ACCTGCATGCCGGCGGCGCCGGCGCACAGCTTGGTGGCGTGGCGGGCCAGCCCCTTCGAGTTGGCCGGGATGGTCACCACCGACTTGGTGAACGGCTCCTTCAAGTGGCGCTCGGCGTCGCGCTTGAGCAGGCTGAAGAGCATGACGGCGATCTGCTCGGTGCGCAAGTTCTGGCCGACCAGCGGCACGCGCTCCGGGGTGCCGAGGATGCGCTTGATCGAGCGGATCGAGCGTTGCTCGTCGAAGTTTTCCTTGGCCTCCTGGCCGAAGGCCAGGCTGCCGTCGCGGCGCAGCGTGACCACCGAGGGCGTCCACGGCTGGCCTTCCTGGTTGGGCACCACCTCCGCCTGGCCGTACTGAAAATTGGCCACCACCGAGTTGCTCGTGCCGAAGTCGATTCCGATGTAGGGCATGGCTGTTATCCGCAGAACAAGGTTCAAAAAAAAGATGGTTTTAGAATATACGACCGGAGGGGAGTTCACCAGAGATTTTGTTCTTGTTTAGGGAGTTATTCCTTTGTATTATGGAGACTAAATGTTTACTTACGACCATTTGCAATTTCTTTTGAAAACCCGTCCATTCGTTCCTTTCCGTCTTGTGCTTAGCGATGGAGGCGCGGTGGAGGTTCCAAGTCCCGAGGTGGCCTTGGTTGGCCGTCGTTTTGCGGTGATCGGGTTTCTCGATCCTAAAAACGATACCTTAATTAGCCGTTGGACAACGATTTGGTACATGCATGTTAGCCGAGTGGAACAACTGGGACCCGGTCAGCCCCCATTTACCGCGCCGCCGGATGCGGAATCACCTTCGCCATCGCCGGTTTGATTGCGTGATCCAAAGCCCAAAGGGAAGTCCTTTTTCCTTGACCCTCCAAACTCCTCCGGTTATTGTCCTTCCCGAGGAGGCTCACTCGGGATTGCCATTTCGACGCCACTCTTTCCGGGGTTATTCGACTCAGCATGTCGGCTGGCCTGCCCATTGTGGCACTCGTCTTGAAAAGCTCCAAACTTTCTGACTTCCAGGCACTTTAATACGCCTTGGCAAACACCACCCGCCCCTCCGACGGCTTGCCGGTCATCATGCACTTGCCCGGTTCTGTTTGCTGGAAGGGGATGCAGCGGATGGTGGCCTTGGTGTCGGCGGCGATCTTGTCCTCGGTTTCGCGCGTGCCGTCCCAGTGGGCCCACAAGAAGCCGCCGGGCTCGGTGAACGCGCCGGGATTGCAAAAGATCTTCGTAGGGTCTGTTTACGAATAGTCCTCCAAATACTTGACAAAAGTGAGCACTCCCTGGACGGCACTGTGAAAAGCCTTGTCGGCAGTCCAAAATTCATAACCGCTAAGTTCGGCGATGGCCGCATAGGTAGCATCATATACCTTTCGCTGACCAAATTGGCGGGCAATGGCTCGGGCGCGCTGGCGCATCCGCGGATGCGTCAGGATCCGTACCGGGGCGGTGTCCAAAAGCGTCAAGGTCTTATCGGCGACAGTCGGAGTGGTCTTTCCATCTGCCAGGCGCGTTAGAATAATACTGTCGGTTTCCATCTCGAACAAAGGTGGCGCAATCAAAGTAATGCCGGCGGCAGCCGAGTCGCGCAGCAATTTCAAGGCCTTGTGCCGAAATGGTTCTCCTTTCACGAACCACTTGATGGCAAGGCTGGCGTCCACGCAGAGTTCCATTCAGCTGTCCTCGCGAATGCGCCGCACATCAGCCACGGCATCAAAATCGCCCTGCCACATTTGCGCGACCTGCTCACATTCCTCCAACCACTGCGTCAAATTCGTGGCCTGGTCGGTTTTTGTTTCTCCCTGATCGGGTACTCCAGCCGTCGATTTTTGTGCTTCAGCCAACACAATCACTTCGACATCGTCACCTGGGTGGAAAGGTAGGTTGCGCAAGACCAGCGAGCCATCACCGCAAAGAGTGGTTTTCACCTTATAAGCATGCATAGGTGTCCTCCATGGTTGTTTCGGGTCCCCAATGCGAAATGAACCCATCTACTACAACTAACCCTATCAATACGCCTTGGCAAACACCACCCGCCCCTCCGACGGCTTGCCGGTCATCATGCACTTGCCCGGTTCTGTTTGCTGGAAGGGGATGCAGCGAATAGTGGCTTTGGTGTCGGCGGCGATTTTGTCCTCGGTTTCGCGGGTGCCATCCCAGTGGGCCCACAAAAAGCCGCCGGGCTCGTCGATCTTCTGCTTGAACTCCTCGTAGGAATTGACCTGGAAGCTGTTGGCGTCCCGGAATTTCTTGGCCCGCTCGAACAGGGCGGTTTGCATGTCCCGGAGCATCTCGCCGATGCGCTCGGGGG
This sequence comes from uncultured Alcaligenaceae bacterium, assembly GCA_964518515.1. Classification (GTDB taxonomy): domain Bacteria; phylum Planctomycetota; class Planctomycetia; order Gemmatales; family Gemmataceae; genus CAZFGM01. The sequence goes on from CAZFGM010000690.1 coordinate 2,314, forward strand.
CGGCGGCCAGGGGGACGCCGAAGACCTTGGCCTCCTTGCCGGGCAGGTCGCGGCGGGCCAGCACGCAGGCGTTCTGGGCCAGGTCCTTGGGACCGAGCTCGACGCGCACCGGCACGCCGCGCAGCTCCCATTCATTGAACTTGTAGCCCGGCTGGTACTGGTCGCGGTCGTCCACCTTGACGCCGAGGGGCTCGTAGTTGAGCCAGGGGTCGGCCGGCAAGGCGCGAAGGGCAGCGGCCAGTTGATTGGCGGCGGCGCAGACCGCTAGTTTCTCCTCGGCCTTCTTGAAGATCGGCACGATGACCACGTGCAGCGAGGCCAGCCGCGGCGGCACGACCAGGCCCTGATCGTCCGAATGCGTCATGACCAGGCCGCCGACCAGGCGGGTGGAAACGCCCCAGCTCGTCGCCCAGGGGTGTTCGAGCTGGCCAGCCTGGTTCTGAAACTTCACGTCAAACGCCTTGCTGAAATTCTGACCGAGGAAGTGGCTGGTGCCGGCTTGCAGGGCGCGCTTGTCCTGCATCATCGCCTCGATGCACAAAGTGTACACGGCCCCGGGGAATTTCTGGCCCTGGCTCTTGGGACCCGTCAGCACCGGCATGGCCATCCACTCCTCGGCGAAGGTGCGATATACGTCGAGGATTTTCCGCGTCTCTTCCTCGGCCTCGGCCTGCGTGGCGTGGGCGGTGTGGCCCTCCTGCCACAAAAATTCCGCCGTCCGCAGAAACAGCCGCGTGCGCATCTCCCAGCGGACGACGTTGCACCACTGGTTGATGAGGAGCGGCAAATCACGATAGCTCTGAATCCAGTTCTTGTAGGTGTTCCAAATAATGGTTTCCGACGTGGGCCGGATGACCAGGGCCTCCTCCAACTCCGACGCCGGATCGACCATCAGGCCCTTGCCGCCGGGGTCGGCCTTGAGACGGGAATGGGTAACGACGGCGCACTCCTTGGCAAACCCCTCGACGTGCTCCGCCTCCTTCTCCAGGAAGCGCTTGGGAATGAACAGCGGGAAGTAGGCGTTGACGTGGCCGGTGTCCTTGAACATGCGGTCGAGGGCGCGCTGCATCTTTTCCCAGATGGCGTAGCCGCGCGGCTTGATGACCATGCAGCCCTTCACGTCGGAGTTCTCCGCCAGCTCGGCGTTCTTGACGATGTCGAGATACCACTGCGAATAATCGTCGGCCCGCTTGGTAATTTTTTCGGCCATGATGGAGCCCTCCATGCCTTGGAAAACATTGCGATAATACCAAAATACGAAAAAAAGCGGCTGGCGACAAAAGGCGTGAATTAATGAAGAAAGGGGACGGTGTTCCTCTGGCTTGATTTGTTTTCCCGGCGGCCGTACAATGCGCAGGGAGAAGGTAAATGCAAAAATCTCCACGGATTTAGGGTCGTCGCCGCGGCCGGCGCGAGAGCGGCGAAACAGGGAGGTTCGAGGTCCCCTGAGTTACTACCGTGCACCGCCGCCTTCCCCGCGGCTGGCCCTTTGGGGTATTCCACTTATGTCTGGCATGTATGAACGCTTTACCGACCGGGCCCGCAAGGTGATGCAGCTCGCCAACCAGG
>CAZFGM010000691.1:0-3870 GCA_964518515.1 uncultured Alcaligenaceae bacterium
ACGCACAGCAACCGGTCGCCGGCGATTCCCAGCAAGCCGACCACCGCCATTTCTCGTTCCCACACGGTCCGCCCGGAGAATACGTCCAGACAGAGAAGGAGATTACTGTCCCCGGGTGCGACAAACACCCGCTGGTCATGGTACAGACAAGGCCCCAGTTCATTGTACCGGGACTCTTCCCGGCTCCGGGCTCGGGGGGGATAGCGCACGGCCCAGCAGCGCTGCCCGGAATGGCGATCCACCGCCACGACGGCCCCGGAATGGGTGCAATACACCACGTGCGAACCGGCCAGCGTTACCAACAAGGGACGGAAGCGCGGCCGATCTTTTTCAACGAATTCCGGGGTCTCACACACTTCGCGCAGCCAGCGCGGCTTGCCGCTGGCGGCATCCAGACAAGCCAGCAGACTCTGGGTGCGGTTTCCCACGATGCGACTCAAAGCCAGGTAGGCGCGCTCCTCATAAATCAACGGAGCCCCTTCGAACACCGCCCCGTCCCCGCCCAGGGCGGACGCGTCGGCCCGCCACACTTCCCGAATCGGCGGGTCTTCCTTGGCCTTCGGAATTTCCAAACAAATCAGGTGACTGAGGGTTTTTCGCTCTTCTTTTCCCGGGCCGATGGCCAGGGCGCCCAGGCGGGCAAAAATATGCCGGCCCGCGGCCGACAGCGTCCAACGGGCCTGGGGTAAAACCTCGGGAAGCTCTTCCGGGGCCTCCTTGAGGGTGAAACGAAAAAGCTGCCGGCCGGTCGCCAGGTCATAGCCGCGCACGGATGGGCCATCGCCGACCAGGATGCGGTCGGGCAGAATCAGCGGATGAAAGCCGAACCGCCCCGCGCGCTGCGAGGGATTAAGATCCTTGAGGGCGGCCGCTTTGGCCTGGTCGATCAAGCGAACGCGCCAGGCCGGCCCCTCGGCCCACAAGCGGGGATTCAGCTCTCCACGCAGTTGCTTGTGTCGCGCCGGATGGCCCGCATAGGTTGTCCAGGATTCGTCGTCGAGCGCAAGCGGTGATAAGAATTCCGCCAGGATCTTAGGATACGGCCCTTTGCGACCGGCCAGGGATCCCTGGGCCTTGGCGTGAAGAGCTTGAAACGTCTGAAACTCTTGGCGCGCGCGCTCGCGCATGCCGGCAAAGGTCCAGGCGAGGATTTGTTTGGCCCGCACACGGGCCACCTCCAGCGCCGGCTCGGGATAGACCAGGCGCCCGGCAGCTCCGGCCGTGGAAGCCGGCGGCGCCAACAGCAACCACCAGTGCAAGGCCTCGGCGAAATCGCCGCGTTCGAAAGCCAGGTCTCCCAACAGGTCCAGCGCCGGTTCGCCCCAGCGACTGCAGAAAAACTCATCCACCAGGCGGCGCAACGGCCGCGGGTCGCGCTGGCGGCGGCCTTCCTGGTAGAGTTTTTCGGCGGCGGCATCCACCTGGCGCCGATACGCCGCCCGGACGGACGGCGGCGCGGCGGCCAGCCGCATATGACAGAGGCGGCGCACCTGCACGCTGCGGACGGCGGTCGCCGGCCCGTCGGAAACCACAACCAGGGCATCGCCGGCCTGGGCCAGCAAGCGTTGGTATTCCTCCCGTGCCTCGGTCCACTTTCCCGGGTCGTACTGGTCCAAAAGCAATCCCACGGCCGCTTGTACCGGAGCCAGGGGATGAAGCGAAGTCAGGGAACTCAAGGCGCGAGCGATTTTTTCCGCGCTCAAGTCCGGCCGGACCAGGGCATCGGCCGCTTGGAGCTTGCGGGCCAAGGGAAGGCTTTCACCCGAAATGGCAATCGTTTGCAGCAGCCTGTCCGGGTCCTGGCCCTCCACCGGGCCGGGGCAAAGCCCGATCCAGGCGGCCAGCACGCCGCCGACCCAACCAAATCTCGTCAAGAATGGATTCACGGAGTTGGCCCACCTCCAGCTTGCTGGCAAAGCCAGCCCACGGCAAACACTCCCACGCCGGCCGCCGACATCAGCAGCGAATCTTTCAAGTCCAGACGTTCCAGCGCATTTCCGGAAATTGCCACCGGCAGGATCAGCAAGCCCAGAAGTTGCAGGAACCGACCAATCTTATACAGCATGTCCGCCAGGTGGAAAATTCTGGCGAGCGGCCGGTGTAAACCGGCCGGTTTACACGGCAGCTCGCCAGAGTCAAATCACTATTTTCCGGCTTCCCGCTCAACTTGCAAGCCCGATGGATTATCCCATTCGAAAACCCAGGGCGCGAACATCGGCCGGTAAGCGGCATCCAACAAGGTCACGTTGGCGAGCTGGGTAGGCCCCAGCCGCCAGGTGCCGCGGCCTTCATGGATATGACCGAATACCACCAGCCGCGGTTGAATCTGCCGGATGCGCTCCAGCAAGTGGGGGCACCCCGCGCGCCGCACCGTGTCCCGTTCCGGAACGCCGTCGCCATAGCCGTAGGGCGGGCCGTGCACCACCAGGATATCGGTGTTCTCGGGGATGAGGGCCCACTGGCGCTGCAGCCGGGGCGGATCGCCGTTGAAGGCCCAATCGAAAAACCACGGCTGCCAGGGCGTGCCCCAGATGTGCAATCCTTCCCACTCCAGGCCCGCGTCTTGCAGATAGGTCCAGGGCAAATCGCGCGGCGCCAGGTGCGCCGCCCGCTCGAAGAGCAGGTCATGATTGCCGGCAATGCCCACAATCTTCCGGGCCGACAAGGATTCCAACCAGGCACGGAATTCGTGATTGAGCCAGCTGGCATGATAGAGATACGAATGATCGTCCACCGGGCAGAGATCACCGGCCAACAGCAGCAAATCACAGGCGGGCACGTTGGCCGGGAGATACCCGTGCAGGTCGCTCATGGCCACGATTTTCATGAACATTTCCCGTTGGCGAGCGGGATCTTCAACCCCTGATGATAGTATCGTCAACATTTACCGGCGAGCCGAGCCGCGTAAGCGGCCGGGTTGTTGGCGGCGGGTTAAAAACCCGGCCGCTTACGCGGCTCGGCTCGCCTAAAACTTGACCGCGCACATTATATCGCCCGGAATAAGAAATGGAGATTGAACGAGAAAGGAATCAAGAATAGGAGGGCCCCTGCTCCGGCCCGCGTTCCCAAGGATGGCGCGGCCGGTCCTGGTCATGGCGGTGGGCGCGCCAATCACGGGCCAATTTGGCCAGACCAACGACCAGGGCCAGGCCCATGCCGGCGGCCAGCCCCCACGTCAGGAACTGGTTGACGCGCTGGCGCTCCTTTTTCCGCTGGGAAGCAACTGCCTCCGCCCGCGCCCGTCACGGCGAAGAGGGCCGCGGCGGTCAGGTCGCCCCCGCCATGGGAACCAGGTAAAGAAGCCAGCCCAGCAGCAAGAGACAAGACGTTTTCATGGTGGCCCTCATGAAAAAATAGGTCACCAAACCAAAGGGGTCAAATTCACGGGCGGATCGCCCTTTGTACAATCGACGTATCGGCTCACGCTAGCGTGGCGTGACCGGCTAGATCTCGCCGGCGGATCGTTGGCCAGAGGAATTTGTAGCGGAAGCCCTTTGCCTCCGTTACGAACAGAACCAGGGGGTATTCCGCGGCCCGCAGCCAAGGGCGGAGCCTCGACCCTTGCTTGCGCGGCGGGCTCGGAAAAATCCGTGCGAAATGACCGCGTGAAATGCTTGACCCCGGCGGATCGCCCTTTGTACAATCGACATATCGGCTCACGCTAGCGTGGCGTGACGGGCTAGAGCTCGCCGGCGGATCGTTGCTGGTCTTGGTCCGCCGCGCGGGGAGGTTCTAGCGAAAGGAGGTGGTCCCGTGTGTAGTGGTAACCAGAGGCGGCTGCGTTGACGCAGCCGACGGGCTGCCGTCGGTGCAGCCGCAAACTTCGTAGGGAACCCGGGTGTGTATCTCGCCCGGGTTCCCCTTTTCTTT
>CAZFGM010000692.1:0-3869 GCA_964518515.1 uncultured Alcaligenaceae bacterium
CTTCTCCCTTTTTTCAGCGCCCAATTGAGGGTGGCATGGTGTCTTTTCCCATGGTGCGACCAGCATGGACGTCTTACCAGAGAGATTTGGATCGAACTTCTTTGCTTGGCCGTGTCCGGAAAGAATGGGAAAATACTGTGGGCATACTGCGGCCACGGGGTGGTGCTCGATAGCGATGGCAATTTGTATATTGCAGATAGTAATAACAATCGGGTGCGGAAGGTGAACCGGTAGACAACCATTAACAGGGGATAACGTGCCAACGTGGCAATTCTTGAGTTTGGATTCTCTTCACGCCGCCCGAAAACTATTGACGGCCAAGCACCCACGGAGTTGCATCAGCCGGGCTTATTATTCGGCTTACAGTGCCGTGTCCGGTCTCATGGTTGAACAAGGCGTGACTTTTCCTTATGGCTGGAAAAATCCCGCCCACGATCAGTTAGTTTCCTGGCTGGCGAAGCAAAAAAAGTGGTCCATCAATCACCGCCGACAATTGCTAAAATCAATACGCCGCCTTCGCAAAGGAAGAGAAGACGCGGATTATCGTCCCGGAATAACCTTTTCCTATGGAGAAGCCGTAAAATTTATCAGGGAAGCAACTTTCATTCTCCGATCCATGGAGATCAAAGATGAAGGAATTACCCAAAAATAAAGTGCTTGACCTTGTTAGCCAATACCTCCGCAAAGCACGTCTGGGCAAACTTACCCTGGACGTCATTCCGGGCCAAATCGAAAAGCGGGACGGTTGCTGGCACATTCCGGTTCGTGTTTCGGCCCAACCTCCCAGCATGTTTCAATATTATGAGGTCTTGGTGGATGTTGAGACGGAATTGAGTGAAAAACATCATGTGAACGTGTGGCTGGTTCCCACCGTGCCGGAGTGACATGAGCCGCCATGGAATCGAGAGCGGAAAGTGAGCCGCGGACATGAACTGGGATTTTTTCCTTATCCCCTGGTGGGCACGGCTTATTTCCATCGCCATATTATTGATTGGGTCAGGGGCCGGTTATTTAACGGGGAGTTCGTTGGGTCGAGTGGAGTGCTCCTGGCTGGTGATGGCGGCATTCCTGGCCGGGATGGCCCTGATCTTGATCGGCGCCTGCTGGCCGCACGTTGACGAACCAATTGCCTGGGGAAGGCGGGCGAGCGTTATCTTGCTTTGTAACCTGACCGTCTTGGCCTTGATCGACCCGTTCGCGTCCATCCCGGATGAAGTAAAGGTTGTTCAGTCGGTCGTCCTATTATTTCCGCTGGTTCTCGGCGGCATTTTCTTCCCACGACTTGGCCGGTGGCTGGAAACCGTGGGCTGCTGTTTAGTGTTGTACAGCGGAGTGGCGGCTTTGACGTACACCGCGAATCACGGGCATTCCGGCGTAGGATTCTTCCGGAGTTGGGGAATACTGGTTAAAGATGGGGAGCGGGTTTCTCCTGTGGATAATTTACTTGCCCGAAGCGCAAGCGAGGGATCTGCATCCCTTGCCTGCGCTTCGGGCTCAAACCCCAAATCCTCGCGTGGAGTATATCAAGGAGAGTTTTTATGCCTTCCCGATTGACCTCGATGATTTTTGTGTTGGCCTTTACCTTGATTGGAGCCGCCAAGGACGACTACAAGCACGGCCCCGATTCCCTCGAGCAGAAGGGCGTGCAGCAAGGGAAGTGGGACAAGTTCGTCTGGAAGAGCGCGGTGTTTGCCAAGACCGTGCGCGACGTCTGGGTTTACGTGCCGGCCCAGAATAACCCCAACGAGCCGGCGTGCCTCATGGTCTTTCAAGACGGCCCGCGTTTCTACGCCAGCCGCAAGGGCGACTTCCGCGTGCCCACCGTGTTCGACAACCTCATCCACAAGAAAGAATTGCCGGTCACCATTGCCATTTTCATCGATCCGGGCAGTTATGACCTCAAGGGCGGCAAGAAAGGCGGGCCGGATTTCAAGAACCGCAGCTTCGAGTACGATACCTTGTCGGATCAGTATGCCCTCTTCCTGGAAAAGGAAATCCTGCCCGAGGTCGGCAAGAAATACAAGCTGCGGCAGGACGCGGCCGGGCGGGGCATCGGCGGCATCAGCTCGGGCGGCATCTGCGCCTTCACCGTCGCCTGGGAACGGCCGGACCTGTTCAGCAAGGTGCTGAGCCACGTCGGCAGCTTCACCAACATCCGCGGCGGCGACGTCTATCCCGGCAAGATCCGCAAGACGCCGGCCAAGCCGATTCGCGTCTTCCTGCAGGGCGGTTCCGGCGACCTGGACAACGAGCACGGCAACTGGCCGCTCGCCAACCAGCAGATGGCCCTGGCCCTGAAATTTAAGAAGTACGACTATCGCTTCGAGTTCGGCTCGGGCGGCCACAACGGCAAGCACGGCGGGGCTATCCTGCCCGAGTCGCTGCGCTGGCTGTGGCGCGACACGCCGGCGGCGAAGGTGGAGAAAAAGGGCGAATGATACGAAAATCCGTCGAATAGGCGAGAACGATGTCACATCCTCACTTTTTTTTCATTTTTTTCTTGCACCGGCTTTGCCCCAAGGGGTATTCTTTTCCTTAGATTTCCGTGCGGAAAGGTTAAGGTTCGGCAGTCCTTCCTTTTCCGGGCTGATTTTTCCTACCCGCCTTTGGGGGGGGCACCTGCGACGTGTCTGCTGCCGGCACGGCGTAATATTCCCGCCTGTGAAAGGACCTCGTCATGCTGCAGAGGGACTGTGAAGGCTTTCTTCGTCGCGACTTTTTGAAGATCGGCGCGGCCGGCGTTTTCGGCCTGTCGCTGCCCCAGCTTCTGGAACTGGAAGCGCGGGCGGCGCAGGACCGGCCCAACGGTCCGAATCGCCGGGCCACCTCGGTCATCATGGTCTGGCTGGCCGGCGGGCCGGCGACCATCGACATGTGGGACCTGCGGCCGGGCGCCCCGGACGGCATCCGCGGCGAATTCCGGCAAATTCCCACACGGGCCAATGGCGTGCAGATCAGCGAACATTTGCCGCGCATGGCTCAGGTCATGGACAAGTGCACCATTGTGCGGTCGTTGGCCCACACGATTCCGTCGCACTTTCCCGCCACGGTGTTCATGACGACGGGCAACAAGCCGACGCCGGCCCTGCAATATCCGGCCTTGGGATCCTTGGTTTCGCGGCTCTTGCCCGCGGGTCCCGGAGTTCCCCCGAACGTAACGTTCAGCGAGCTGCGCAACGGCAGCGCCGGCAACGCCGGCTACCTCGGCACGGCGTTCAATCCTTTCGTCGTCGAAGGCGCGGGCGGCGGCGACAAAGGCCGCGGCCCGACCGCCGCCAACCTCCGCGTCCGCGGCATCCAGCTGCCCACCGGCTTCACCCTGGAACAGCTGGAAAACCGCGACCGCCTGCTTCGCCAATTCGACGCCGGCTTCCAGGCCGCCGACCGCAGCGCCGACCTGGCCGACGGCCTGGACGCCTTCCATCGCCAGGCCCTGGAAATCCTCCGCTCCAACCGCACGCGCGACGCTTTCAACCTGAATCAGGAAACCGACGCGCTGCGCGAACGCTACGGCAAGAATCCGTTCGGCCAGGGGGCCTTGGCCGCCCGCCGGCTCATTGACGCCGGCGTTCGCTTCGTCACCCTCAGCCTTGGCGGCTGGGACACGCACAACCAAAACTTCCAGGCCCTGCGTACGCGGCTGTTGCCGCAACTGGACCAGACGTTGTCGGCCCTGATCGAGGACCTGGCCAGTCGCGGCACGCTGGACCGCACCATTGTTTATTGCGCCGGCGAATTCGGCCGCACGCCGCGGATCAATCCGCGCTCCGGTCGCGATCACTGGGCGCGGTCGATGGCGGTGGTTCTGGCGGGTGGCGGCTTCCGCCGCGGCTACGCCCACGGCACCACCGACGTCCAAGGCATGGCGC
>CAZFGM010000693.1:0-3866 GCA_964518515.1 uncultured Alcaligenaceae bacterium
AAACGGCCGGTCAACGAGGGCTTTTCCGGCGGCGAGAAGAAGCGCAACGAGATATTCCAGATGGCGGTGCTCGAGCCGAAACTGTGCATCCTCGACGAGACGGACTCCGGCCTGGACATCGACGCCCTGCGCGTGGTCGCCGACGGCGTCAACGCCCTCCGAAGCAAGGACCGGGCCATCCTGGTCATCACCCACTACCAACGGCTGCTCAACTACATCGTGCCGGACCAGGTGCACGTGCTCTACGGCGGCCGGCTGGTCAAGTCGGGCGGCAAGGAGCTGGCTCTGGAACTCGAAGCCAAGGGGTACGACTGGCTCAAGGAAACGGCGGCGTAGCTCTACCCGGTTTAGGCAATGCCCAAGAAAATCCGGCAATTGAAGGCCCTGTTGAAAAAAGCCGGCTTTTCCTGGAGGCGGGCAAAGGCAGCCATACGGTCTGGAGCCATCCCAATGCTACCAAACAGGTTGTTCTGTCCGGTAGTGATGGCGACGATGCCCAGGCATACCAGGAAAAAGACGTCCGGAAAAGACTCAAAGAAGTGGAGGAGAATCCATGAAATGCCCTTACACCGTGATTATTCAATGGTCTGTGGAAGACCAAATCTACGTCGTAACGCTCCCGGAATTTCCGGGCTGCCACACTCATGGGAAAACTTACGAAGAGGCCGCCAAAAACGGCCGCGAGGTTTTGGAAATGCTCCTGGAAATGTATCACGAGGAAAACCGGTCTTTTCCGAAACCTTGCCAATTTGGCGATCCTTTAATGATCCCCGGCGATGAAACAACCACAAAGGAAAAAGTCCGCAAGAATTCGGCAAAAAGACGAATCCTGCAAAAATCGAGAGCGACATGAGAAAACCATAGCGGGCCCGACCGTGACGGCAAGGTCCTCCTGGATCAGCATGGCAAGTCCACACGAAAGAAATCGGTCAAGAATTGATGAGAATATGCCAAGCCTAATGGCAGAAAAAAACCTGTACCTGACCCATTTCGGGCAGCTCGAAAAAGCGCTGGGCGACCGTGATCGGCCGTGGCTGCGGCGGATTCGCAAGGCCGCCCTGGCCCGTTTCGACGCCCTGGGTTTCCCCACCGCGCGCAACGAGGATTGGAAGTTCACCAATCTCGCGCCGCTGGCCAAGATGCCGCTGCGCCTTGCCACTTCCCCTGGTTGGGTTGCCAAAGGAGTTATCGAATCCCTGGCGGCCAGGATTGGCCCCGGTCCGCGGCTGGTGTGCGTCAACGGCCGATTCGTTCCGGAATTGTCCGCGCTCGCGCCCTTGCCGGCCGGCGCGGTAGTGACGAGCCTGGCCATGGCCCTGGCGCGGCATGCCGACCTGGTGGAACCCCACCTGGCACGTTACGCCAGATACGAAGACAACGCCCTGACCGCCCTCAACACCGCGTTTATTCAGGATGGGGTATTCGTTTACCTCCCCAATAAGGTGGTTCTGGAACATCCTCTCCATCTGGTTTTCGTTTCCACTACGGCTGGAGAGCAGCCGGTATCGTATGTGCGGAATTTGATCGTCGCCGGCCCCCATTGCCAGGCGACGGTCCTGGAGCAGTACGCCGGCCCCGAAGACGACGTGTATTTCACCAGCGCGGTCACGGAAATCGTGGCCGGCGAGAACAGCGTGCTCGATCACTACAAGATCCAGGAGGAAAGCAAGAAAGCTTTCCACATCGCCGCCACCCAGGTCGTGCAGGCCCGAAACAGCAAAGTCTCTTCCCATGCCGTCATGCTGGGCGGGGGCCTGGCGCGAAACGAAACACGCGTGCTGCTGGATGCCGAAGGGTGCGCGGCCAACCTCAACGGCCTGTACCTGGCCGACGGCCGGCAGCATGTGGATAATTTCACCGTCATCGATCACGCCAAGCCGCACGGTACCAGTCATGAGCTTTACAAAGGTATTTTGACCGATCACGCCCACGGCGTTTTCAACGGCAAGATTGTCGTTCGCCCCGACGCCCAGAAGACCGACGCCAAGCAAACCAACCAGGTGCTGCTGCTGTCGGAAGACGCCGTGATCAACACCAAGCCGCAACTGGAAATTTTCGCCGACGACGTCAAGTGCACGCATGGCGCCACTGTCGGCCAGTTGGACGATGACGCCATTTTTTATCTGCGCGCGCGCGGCATCGGCCACAAAGAGGCCCGCGCCCTGTTGACCTTTGCTTTCGCCAACGATGTCATTAGCAGGATCGAGATCGCGGTAATTCGCGATCACCTGGAAAAGCTGCTGCTTGACCGCAAGATTATTCTTTAACCCCTGGGTTGTTTATGGGCATACCCGCACCCGCAATGCGACCGCGTCCCCGCGAGGCTTTTCCGCCCCTCGACGTGCCTAAAATCCGCCGGGATTTTCCGATCCTGGGCCAGAAGATTCACGGCAAGCCGCTCGTTTATCTCGATAATGCGGCATCCACGCAGAAGCCGCAAATCGTGCTGGACGTGTTGCACCACTATTACGAAACCTGCAACGCCAACATCCACCGCGGCGTGCACACCCTGAGTGAGCGCGCCACCCGCGAGTACGAGCAGGCCCGCCGCAAGGTACAAAAGTTCCTCAATGCCCGCGCGGCCCGCGAAATCCTCTTCGTGCGCGGCACCACCGAGGCCATCAACCTGGTCGCCGCCTCTTTCGGCCGCCAGAACGTCCAGGCCGGCGACGAGGTCCTCATCACCGCCATGGAGCACCATTCGAACATCGTGCCCTGGCAGATGTTGTGCGAGGAAAAAGGCGCCCGCCTCCGCGTGGCCCCGATCACCGACGCCGGCGAGCTTATCCTCGAGGAATTCGAAAAATTGCTCGGCCCGCGCACGCGGATCGTCTCGGTGGTCCACGTGTCCAACACGCTGGGCACGATCAATCCGGTCAAGAAGATCGTGGAGCTGGCCCAGCGCCGCAAGATCCCGGTGCTCTTGGACGGCGCCCAGGCGGCCCCGCACCTGCGCGTGGACGTGCAGGACCTGGATTGCGATTTCTACGCTTTCTCGGGGCACAAGCTGTACGGCCCCACCGGCATCGGCGTCCTGTACGGCAAGGCGGCCCTGTTGGAAGCCATGCCGCCCTACCAGGGCGGCGGCGACATGATCAGCTCGGTCACCTTCGAGAAGACGATCTACAACACGCTGCCGTACAAGTTCGAGGCCGGCACGCCCAACATCGCCGGCAGCATCGGTCTGGGGGCGGCCATCGATTACGTTGAGGCCCTCGGTCTGGACAACATCGTCGCCCACGAGCAGGATCTGCTCCACTACGCCACCGACCGGCTCGCCGCCATTCCGGGGGTCCGCCTGATCGGCACGGCCAAGGAACGCTCCGGGGCCGTCTCGTTCATCCTCGACGGCGTCCATCCCCACGACATCGGCACGGTGCTCGACCAGGAGGGCATCGCCATCCGCACCGGCCATCACTGCACGCAGCCGCTCATGGACCGCTTCGGCGTGCCGGCCACCGCCCGCGCCGCCCTGGCGTTTTACAATACCCGCGAGGAAATCGACGCTTTGGTGAAGGGGATTTACCAGGTGAAGGAAATGTTCGGTTAGTGGTTAGTGATGAGTGTTACGTCCCCCATTTCGGGCGCAGTATAGCTCGCTCGGCGGTTTAGCGTAACCAGAATCCTGGAAAAGGCGTTTCATGGATTGAGTGAGAAGCAAGGCGGCCCATGAATCCCTGGCCCTGGCGAAACCTCAATCCGTCTCCGGAAGAAATGAATCGAGCCGGAGGGCGATGCGAACTATGGGCCGAAAAGATTCGGTCGATAATGGGAGGGACCATCCTCCATATCAAACCCAAGTTTTCCGGTCCAGGAAACATAGGGCCTGTCCGAAAAAAGTCGGGAATTGTTATTTCATCGGAATT
>CAZFGM010000694.1:0-3860 GCA_964518515.1 uncultured Alcaligenaceae bacterium
GACCTACTAATTCGTTGCAAAGCCCCACCGAGGGGAAAATCTTCCGGGGCTTAATATTATTGGCAAACCCAACCCGCTAGCGACCCAGACGCCGTCACGGCTGGGACCGCTATTTTCGGCGCTATGGTAAAATGGTGTTGGTATTCTGAGCGACGGAGGCGGTGCGGTGAACAGGGCCGAACTACAGCGGCTCGCGAAAGAGCGAATCAGCGATGCCAAGGTACTCCTTGCCGTTCGTCACTGGTCAGCCGCCTACTACCTGGCTGGGTACGCCGTGGAATGTGCGTTGAAGGCCTGCATCGCCAAACTGATGAAGCCGGAAGAGTTTCCCGACAAGAGCTTTGCCGACAAGTGCTGGACGCACATCCTGCCGCAGCTCCTCGGTCTTGGCGGGCTCAAGCCCGACTTTGACGCCGCCTTGCAGGCCGACCCTGACTTGACGGAAAACTAGGAATACCGTCACGGATTGGAACGAGTCGAGCCGCTACGCGCGCACGACAAGGGCCAAGGCCGAAAACCTCTACGAGGCCATTACCGACAAAAAGCACGGGGTAGGTTAGGATTCCAATCCTGACACGAATGGTCCGTGTTCGCGAACAGTTTCAATGGATTTGCGAGGATCCCCAATCCAAAGCATTGTCAGGATCGGAATCCTAACATACGAATGGTGCAAGCTCTCATGGCTCAAGCTGCACTGGTAGAGACGCAAATCAAGGAGGGGCAGACCCTCATTTACCGGCTCGCATGGGAAGGGGTTGCCGTGACCGCCGCTTCTTGGATCAAGGAGAGCGAAAGCGGTGACTGGCATCTCTACCTGGCAACCCCCCTGGTGGGCGAGGATGAGGCGACCAGGCCCGCGTATCGCCGGGTGAACGCGGTGATTCGCGAGATGAAGAAGGAAGGCTTCGGGATGGACCTGTTTGCCATCAAGGTGATCGGAGCGCACGATCCTATTGCTAAAGAGATGGTTGCTAACCGCCGGAGCCGCCCGGCAGGACCTCCGACGCCTTTGGGGGGGAGCCGGCTCGGGGAGCTAGCCGTCGAAGAAGCCTTCATCTATCCGCCGCCGGCGACTCCCGAAGAGTTAGCTGGAATTCAACTGTGGGAGTGTGGCCGGACCGAGTTGAAGGCAGGCATCGGCCCCGCTGGGTACCCACAATCGAGCTCGGTTTTTTTCTTTTCGCCGTCGCGGATGACGCCACAGCCGCCGTGGAGTGTTTCCGCAAAGCGGAAACCTTATTGGTTAGCTTGCTGAAGGAATGTCGCAAAGGCAAAAAGGCGGCGCTGGCCGAGCTCTCCGAGAGTGAGGGCATGCATTTCAAGTCGACGCATGCGCCCGTCGAATCTCGGCACTCCCGCATAGCCAAGCCATCGTGAAACAGGCGAGGATTTGAATCTTCAACAATTGGCGGCCCACAGATCTCTTGCGCGACCGGGTTTTTAGGGGCCTGTTTGCCGGCAAGTTACTTTTTCTTGGGCTCCAGCAACGATTTCAACAGATCGGCTTCCTGGCGCTGGTAGGTTTGCAACAGCCCGGCCGACAGGCGGCGCTGGCCCAGTTCCACTTCGCCAAGCCACAGAAACAAGCTTATTTCCTTTCCCCGCAGGCTCTCTTCCACCGCCTTGAGCTGGTCGTCACAGCGTATTAGCGGGAGGAGGAGCCGGTTGAAATGCTCCGGGGTTTCTTTGCCGGAATCCACCACCTGCAGGAGTTCCTTCCGCGTCTTGTTTATTTCCGCGAGTTTCTCTGTCAACAGGCTTTCCAGGGTACGGATTTCCTCTTCTTTGCGGGAAATTTTTTTCGGCAGGATCTTGTTCTCTTTCAAAGAAGCCAGGGCGGTTAAGTAAGCAGCCAGCGCGGACCGAAATTCTTCCCGGAAAAAAGGCACATCGTGTTCGAAATCGCCAATCCGGCTCAGGAGCCGGCTGCGTTCTTCCTTGGCCAGAGGCCCCTTGGCCACGCGCGTTCGCCCCGCTTCCAGGTGTTCCTTGAAACTGCGGAGCAGGGCGCGCAGCTCGGCCAGCGGTTGCTCGAGATTTTCCTCGCCGGCAACCAACGGACGGAGAAGCTCCAGGGTTTTTTCGCTGAGCTGCAAGTCGTCCAGATTCTTGCTTTTGCTGTACAGCACAACCAGCTCCTGTTGCCGTTTGGCCAGGTTATCGCTGCGTTGGCGGGCCTCGCGGAGACCGCCCAGGTTGGTTTCCTTGAGTGAATTGAGAAACGTCTCCAACTCATCCATTTTGTTCATGGGCAGCAGCTCCAGGGTTTTCTCCAGCAGCTGGCGATGGGTGGCGGCGGCCGGCCCGTCGGACTGCCGGGCCACGGCCATCAGCCCAAAGACGTATTCCTGATACTTCCAGCACAGGCTTTTTTGGCTGACCTGGAGGTTTACCTGGGTCACTTCCGGTTCTTGAACGCGCACGGTGGTGGACAAATCCGCGGCCAGGGCCGGAGCTTTTACCAGCAGACGATAATCGCCGACGGCGGCCGCCTGGAAGGAGGCTCCAAACCAACCGGTCCATTTCCGGGCGGGCAGGGGATTCAGAGGAATGGTCACGGGAGCGGATTTTTCGCCCGGCGGAGTAATGTGCATCGTGGCTTTGGCGGTGGCTGGCAGCGGTTTGGCCAGGCCATCGACGAGATAAGCTTCGACGATCACGCTGTCGCCGCGGCGGGGCCGCAAAGCCACGGATAGGCCGGGCTTGGAAAGAGCCGGCTGGCCCGCCGCGGCCGCAAAACGGACCAACCCGGTCCAGAAGCGATCGAAATAGGCATTGCGGAATTGCCGAAAACGCCAGGTTTCTCCCACGTTCAGGTAAACTACTATTCCGGCCCCATGGCGCCGCGTGACCAGGAACGGATGCTCCGAGCCGGTCTCCTCCGGCCCCTGGCACCAGGCGATCACCCGGGCTTGCCGTCGGACCGATTCCACCGGCACGAAGGTGTGAAACCCCCGCACCAGCTTGGCCTTTGCATCCGGCCGGCCCTTCGCGCCCCAGAAAAAATGGTCCCAGCACGCCAGAGGATTAACGGCATTATCCTCCAGGCGCAGAAAACCCATCATCTCTCCGGCGGCATCGATGCGCAAAAGATAAGGCCGGCTGGTATCAAGCCCAACTTGCGCTTGCCGGAAGAGAAAATCTTGGGGAAATTTCACCGGATAGAGGTTCTGAACCAGGGTCAACCTGGCCGGGCGCGGCCCCGCCAGCTGGTGCCCATTCACCAGGCCGCCCACCAGGATCAATCCCCCCCCTTTTGCCAGCCACTGGCGCAACCCCCGAATCTGATCTTCCCCCACCTTGGTCCAGTCCGGATCAAAAGCGATAACCACATCGAAATCCGTAAGAGTCCCTCCCTTGGGATCACCTCCGGCGGGTTCCGGTCGGAACCCCGGGAAGCGGCTAAGTATGCGTTCTCGGCCGCCAAATGGGGCGAACTGATCCTTTTCGTCCTCCTCAAACGCTTGCAGAAGAACGCTGACCGGGGCTTGCTTGTCCTGGGCCTGGCGGACAAAGAGATGCCGCACCAGTTGAAAATCGCGCATCGGGCCATCGGCAAAAAGGAGCACACGCACCGGCCCGGTTTTTTGTTTGGCTTCGTCCGCGGGAACCAAGGGGATCGCAAAACAAGGGATCAAGCCGAGGGACAAAATGCGGCCTTTCATGGAACCCTCCTCCAGCCTGAAGAAAAATACCTGGAAATGAAGTGCCCTCATGCTAACCAATTTTTCCGGGGGTGTCACTGGAAAAGATGGAAGTTTGCCGGAATCGAAATGGACATCCCCAACCAAATCTTGGCTGGCCTGCTGGGCTTTGCAACGAAATAGTAGGTCAGGCTTTCCAGCCTGACCGAGCTAGCC
>CAZFGM010000695.1:0-3857 GCA_964518515.1 uncultured Alcaligenaceae bacterium
CCTCATTCCAGACGGCCTCAAGGAAGGGGAAAAACGCCCCGCCATCGTCGTCTTTCACCAGACTTCCAAGGACACCCTGCGCGAACCCGTCGGCCTGGGTAAGAACCAGTCCTTGGCCCTGGGCGTGCACTTGGTGAAACGCGGCTACGTGGTCCTGTGCCCCGAGTGTTACATCCTCAAAGGCGACTGGGCCCGCGCCCAGGCCGCCGTCATCGCCAAACAATGGCCCGGCTGGACCGGCATGGCCAAGATGACCTTTGATGCTTCGCGTTGCATCGACTTTCTCGAAACGCTGCCCTTCGTTGATGCCGCCCGGATCGGCTGCATCGGCCATTCGCTCGGGGCCAAGGAAGTGCTGTACGCCATGGCGTTCGACGCCCGCTACAAGGCCGGCGTGTTCAGCGAAGGCGGTATCGGCCTGCGCATGAGCAACTGGTTCGATCCGTGGTACTTGACCGAGCGGATGAAGAAACACGTTCCAGAGATGGAGCATCACCAGGTGCTGGCCTTGGCGGCGCCGCGGCCGATTTTGCTTCTGGGTGGAGATAGCGCGGACGGCGATAAGAGTTGGACCTTCATCAAGGCGGTTTTGCCCGTCTACCAGCTCCTGGGCGCCGGCGACCGCATCGGCCTGATCAACCATCACGCCAAGCACACGTTCCCGCGCGAGGCCCGCCGCACCGCCTACCGCTGGCTCGACCACTGGCTGCGATTCACCCCGGCCAAGGACGAGGTCGGCGACGCGCCGTAGAAGAGTATCCTCTTTTGAGTTGGGCGTGAAATTCTATGACCACAGGAGGACCGCCAAGGAAAATCTTCATACCGATGGGGAATTTTATTCTTGCGGTGTGAAACCTACTTTGTGGCGGATAGCTTCCGGTAGGGCTTCAAGAAAACGAAGGTCCGGGAGCAGACCGTATGCAAGGGCCAGATACTGGGCCGGATGAAGCGTGCGCTTGCCGCTCCCTTCTTCCATTTGCATCCGGCAGGCGCTGCATTCGGTGGAGCCGAACAAGAGGCCAGGGCGTGCCAACTCAGTGAGCATGGGCCGGCCGGCGGCCAGGGACGTAGCGTAATTCTTCGCCGCCAGACCAAAGGAGCCCGCCATGCCGGAGCAGCTCACATCGATGGTACGCACGCGCAGCTCCGGGATCAAGGCGAGCAAGGCCGGGCCGGCCGGCGGCTGCCCCAGCGCTTTGAGGTGGCACGGCACATGATGCCCCACGGTCACGGCTAACGGGCGAAAGTCCGTGCGCAGCCGGCCCTGCCGCTGCAGATCGCCCAGGAAAGCGGTGAATTCCACGGTATGGCCGGCGAGTTGGCGGGCATCGGCGTCATCCAGCAGGTCCAGATAATCCTGGCGCAACATGACGGCCGCCGTGGGCTCGGAACAGACGACGGTAAACCCTTCGCGGGTCAGATCGGCAAAGATGCGCAAGTTGCTGAGGGCGACTTCGCGGGCCGTATCCACGTCACCATAGGCCAGGGGAGCGGCGCCCGAGCTGCGCTGGTCGGGCGGCACATAGACCTCAAAGCCCTGGTGCTGCAAGACGGCGACCACTGCTTCGGCAAGCTGCGGGTCGTGGTAAGTCGCGAAGGTATCGACAAAATAAGCCAGGCGCGGGCGCGAGGAGCGCGGCTTGCGGGTCCAACCCCGGCGGCGGGCCAGGCGGAGAAAGTTCTGCCCGGCAAAACGCGGCAGACGCCGCTCTTGCGACAGGCCGAACAGCCGCTGGAGAAGCCAGCGCGCCGGCCGGTTGTCTACCAGCAAGTTGCCGAGCAGGGCCAGCGTGCTGCCCCAGCGCGACCAGTTGTCGGTCCGGGCCAGAAACCAGTCGGTGCGGTCCAGGCCGTATTCGAATACGTTCTGGGCCTTGGCTTCGAGCATCAACTTGGGGATGTTGACGCGGGCCGGACACTCGGCAGCGCACATTTTGCAATTGACGCACAGGTCGGCGACGGCCCGCACCTCGTCGCTGGCGAGCTGGCGGCCGTTGGCCCCTTCGCGCAGCAGATGGCGCAGGAGATTGGCCTTGGCCCGCGGCGCCGCTTCCTCGGCCTGGGTAGCGCGAAAGATCGGACACATGCGTTGGCCGGGCGTTTCCGTGCGGCACTGGCCGCAGCCATTGCAATGAACGCTCTCGCGGGCGATCTCGCCGGCGTCCCAGCGCAACCGCCACGAACCGGCATGGGTGGCGGCCGGCAAGCGGCGCAGCGGCCAGGCCGCCATCTTCGGCGGCGGATCGACGATCTTGCCCGGATTGAAAATTCCCTTGGGGTCAAAAATCGACTTGATCTGGCGGAACAGCGGATAGAGCGGCCCATATTGCCGGGCCACCCAGGGAGTGCGGGCCAGGCCGGTCCCGTGTTGCGTGCTGATCGTGCCGCCCAGGTCCAGGGCCAGGGTATGAATCTTTTCCGCCAGCACCAACAGCTTGGAAACGTCCTGGGGCCGACCGAGGTCCAGGAAGGGCCGGGTGTGCACCTGGCCGCTGCCGGCATGCACCAGAAACGAGGCGGTGGTTTCCGATTCCTGCAAGATTTCCTGCATGCGGCGAAGGAAATCCGCCAAGCTTTCGGGAGGCACGCCAATATCTTCGACGAAGGGAACGGGTTGGGCGCCCCCCTTGAGGCCGTAGAGACTGGGCAAGGCGACTTCGCGCAGTTGCCACAGGCGATCCAGGCCTTCGGGAGTGAATGCCGGCACCGCATGGATAGCCAGGCGCTCGCCGCGGGTCAAAAGGTCGGCCAGGCCCTCGGCGGCCAGGCGGGCTTCCCGCGGGGTGTCGGTTTCGTATTCGACCAGGAGAACCGCTTCGACCGCCGGTGGGACCAGGTTGGCCACGGCGGCAGCCTCGCTGCCCCGCGCCAGGCTCAACAGCCGGCGATCCATCAAGTCACAGGCCACCGGCGCCGTGAGCATCGTCACCTGCACTGCCCGCAACGCCACCTCCAGGCTGGCAAATCCCAAAAGGACCAGCGAACGGCCCCCCGGAATCGGCTGCGTCCGCAAAGTCGCTTCCGTGAACAACGCCAGGGTGCCTTCCGAACCGACCAGCAATTTGGGTAAATCCAGGCTGTTGCCGGTGTGGACGTCGTGCAGTAAATACCCGCAACGATTGAACGGTGTTTTCGGCCGACAGGTGCGAATAGTGTCGGCGTTTTCTTCGAGCAAGACGCGCAAGGCCTCGATAATATCGTGCCAGTGGCCGGCCGCGGAGACGTCCGGCACCGGTTCCTGGGCCGCCGAGACGACAGCGCCGCTATCCAGGACCGCCCGCAGGGAAACCACGTGGTCGCGGGTGTAGCCGTGGCGCAGCACGCGCGCGCCGGAGGCGTTGTTGGCCAGCATGCCGCCGACGGTGCACACGGCGCCGCTGGCCGGGTCCGGCGCGAACCGCCGCCCCTCCTGTTCCAGCCGAGCATTCAAGGCCCGGTAAGTAACCCCCGGCTGCACGGTGACGCGGTCGGCATGGACCGCGACGATCCCGCGAAAATGCCGGCTCAGATCGACGCTGAGACCGCTGCCCAGGCTTTCGCCGGCCACGCCGGTGCCGGCGCCGCGCGCCACCAGGGGCAGACGATATTCGGCCGCATAGCGGACCAGGGCTTGCACATCTTCTTCGTCCTGAGGAACCACCACCCCGGCCGGCTGGATTTGAAAGATGCTGGCATCGGTGCTGTACAGCGCGCGCGACAATTCATCGAACAGGAGTTCTCCTTTCAAGAACCCCTTCAAGTCGTCCTGGATGCGGCCGCGTTGCTGTTCGTCCACGGTAATTTCCGGGAATCAGGCAACGAGCGGCGGGGTTTATCCCCGCCGTGCAGGTATCAAACGGCGGGGATAAACCCCGCCG
>CAZFGM010000696.1:0-3853 GCA_964518515.1 uncultured Alcaligenaceae bacterium
GCGGCGGTGATGACCTGGTTCATCTTCGGGACCATGACACCGACGCGCTGGGCGGCGCTCTTGCAATAATGATCGTCCCACATGTCGCAGAGAATAATGGCGGTATGGGAAACATCCCAGTCCACGGCCCGTTTCACCACCGCGAACTTGCTGCTGCCGGGCGTTTTTTCCTTGCGTTCTTGCAGGTGCAGGCGGAGCTTGCCGGCCACCTTGGGCCGGTTGGCGACGGCGGCCGGAGCGGGCGGCACTTTGTCCTGGGAAACCAACGGCACCGTGAGGAACATACCCACTAAACCCGGCGTGAGCCACCAACAGAGGAAGCGCATGGGATTCTCCTTCTTTCCTAGTGATCGGTCAATCTTCGATTGACGGGTGACCTGATTTCAGAAGAGGAGAAAGAGTAAGATAAAGATTAGGATTAGGAAGAGGATTAAGAGCACGATTAAGAAAAAGAGTAGGACTCCAAAGCGAGGGTTGCGTCACGCCATCGCGGGTTCTAATCTTACTCCTTATCTTGCTCTTAATCCTCTTCATACTCTTAATCCTACTCTTAATCCTCTTCATACTCTTAATCCTACTCCTAATCCTTCTCTTCTGCTTATTTACATCGAAGGCTGACGGATCACTAGGACGATCGGGATAATTGAGCTTTCTGCGTGGTAAAACAGGTGTTGTCAGCCTATGGCATCATCGTCGGAGGTCAATCAGAAAGGATTCAGGCTTTTTGACTTTTGCCCGGACAGGACCTAGAGTTCGACAGGAGTAAAGTGCGTCGGGTACGCGTGGTGAGGGTGCGCCTTCTCCGGTTCCAGGGAACCGCGGCGGATCGAGGGAGGAGAATATGGCGGTGAAACTGGCCAAGGGCGTGGAGGCCGTGCCGGGTTATCGCTTGAGCAAGTTTTTGGGGCACGGCGGCTGGGGCGAGGTCTGGCAGGCCTTCCAGGCCGACGGCCGGGCCGTGGCCCTGAAATTCCTCCCCTGCGACAGCCACCAGGCCGCCTCACAGGAAATTCGTGCCCTGCAGGCCATACGCCAGCTCAAGCACCCCAACCTCATTCGCATCGAGCAAATCTGGTCCGTGTCCAGCTACCTGGTCATCGCCATGGAGCTGGCCGACGGCAGTCTCTTGGACCTGCTGGACATCTATTACGGCGAGATCAATCAACCGATTCCGGCCGATCACGTGTGTTTTTTCCTGGCCCAGGCGGCTGAAGTTCTGGATTTTCTCAACACGCGCCAGCACCAGTTGGGCGGCCAGTGCGTGGCCGTGCGCCACTGCGACGTCAAGCCCAGCAATTTGCTGGTCAAGGACAAGCAAGTCAAGTTGGCCGATTTCGGCTTGACCGTGCAAACCATGTCGTCGATGTGGTATCATCGCCGCGTGGGCACCTTGCAATACACGGCTCCGGAAGTCCTCCAGGGCCTGTTGAGCGATCGCACCGATCAATATTCCCTGGCGGTGACCTATTGCCAGCTGCGCAGCGGCCGGCTGCCGTTTGCCGAGACGCCCTCCAAGAGCGGCCGAAACTATGTGCGGCCGGCTCCGGACTTGTCGATGCTGTCCCCGCTGGAACGCCCCATCCTGGCGCGGGCCCTGGACGCCGTGCCGCAAAACCGCTGGGGCTCGTGTACCGAAATGATCGACCGCCTCTCGCGCTGCACGGTCCCCCCCGGCGTCGCCGCAGGTTAACTCAAACTCGAATCACTTTCGTTCCAGAAACCGGATCATTTCCAGCGCGACATCGACGCCCGTGGTGGGCGCCAGGGCGCGCCAGCCAGGGACGGCGTTCACCTCCAGCACGTAACGGGTGCCGTCCGGTCCCAGGAGCAGATCGACGCCGGCCACGACCGCCCCCACGGCTTCGGCGGCCGCCAGAGCGGTGCGTTCTTCCTCCGGGCTGGGCCGCACTGCCTGCGTGGTTCCCCCCTGGGCGACGTTGGTGCGCCAGTCGCCAGAGCCATAGCGGCGCATGGCGGTCAAAACATTCCCCCCCAGAAGGAAAACGCGCAGGTCCCAGCCCGGATGGGCGATGAACTTTTGCAGGTACAGGACGCTTTGCAGGCGTTCCAGCGTGCGAAAGGTGCGCCAGGCCAGTTCGGGGTCGGAAACCCGGACCATGCCGCGGCCCTCGGAACCGAACAGCGGCTTGACCACGACGTCGCCGCCCAAGGCGCGAAAAGCTTCCAGGGCGGTGTCGGCGTCCTGGCAGACGTGCGTGGCCGGCACCGCCAGGCCGGCCGCTTCCAGGCGGGCGCTGGCCAGATACTTGTCCACGCACGCTTCCAGAGCGGCCGGCGGATTGAGAATGGTTTGGCCGCGGGCCCGCGCCCGCTGCAGCAGGTCCATGCGGAAGACCACCTGCTCCAACGATCCCGGCGGCATGGTGCGAACGATGACCGCGTCGAAGGCAGCCAGCGGATCGAGTTGAAAGGCCACGCTGGCGGCCAGCGTGCGGAAATCGACGACGGCGGCGGCGTGGCCGCGAAGGGCCGCGGCCCGCAGCAAGTCCCGCACGTGCCAGCCGTCACGGCCGGCCAGGATGGCGAAGTGCATGGCCACGTACCAAGTAAGCGCAAAAAAAGCCGGAGGTTACTCCGGCCTTTTCCGTAAATACCTACGACTTTATTTCGCGCGAGTCAATTCCTTTTTTTCTCCCTTACTCGATGTCGTTACCATTTTTTCTTTGGTAATGCTTTCAATCTTCACCTTTTCGGTCTCGGTTTTTCCGGCAAAGGAGATTTCTATTTCAAAAGTATTATCATCGATGAACTTGTATTTTGCCTCCATGGTAACATTTTCCATCGCCACTTTCATCTTGCCATCCGCGGTGAATTCTATGGTAGCCGATACCTCTTTGCCACCCGCTTTTTCCTTGCCCGTCCATTTTCCAATGATGAGGTCCTTGGGTTATTCGAACTGCAACCGGCGATAACCAAAGCTATCCCCATCAGAAGAAACCCTCGCAATGTTTTCATTTCAACCTCACTTGTTGAATAGGTGTTTTCCCCCCCAGGAAACGGTACTCTGGGAAAGGGTTGATAATATGGCCGTTATCCCATGGCGACAACAAAAAAACCGGGAAATATTGGCGGCAAGGAAAACGACTTATTCGATCTCGGCCACAATATACTTCGGATCGCGCGGCACCAGCTTTTCCTTCGCGCAATCGACCAGGAAATCCAGATCCTCCAGAACCAGCGCCCCGATCAAAGCAGTGTCGCGCTTCGGTTCCACGGTAGCCTTGAAAACGCTGTCGCGGCCCTGGAGCTGGAGGTGAACACCTTGAACTACGGGTCTTTTCTTGATTCGACCGTCCGCGTACTTGACTTTGACGCGGCCTGTCACGGGTAGTCCCAGTTCCTTGACAACAGCCTTGGGCAAAACCAGGCGCGAGGCGCCCGAATCGACGATGCCGCGAATCTTGGCGCGCCGCACCTTGGCGGGGTCCAAATCGCCACGGCGGGCCAGGGCCATATCCTCATAATTGCTCAACACCACATCGACAGAGAGTCGGCTCATTATCTTGGCCTTCCCAATAAAACGCATCATGGCGCCCCTCCTCAATCAAGGAATACGAATTCGTTGGCATTAAACAACAACCGGCAGGCGTTGGCAACGGGCGCGGGGGCCGGCCGGAAGATTCCAACGGCATGTTGATCCTCCATCGGACCACGCCGCGGTTATTCGATTTCCGTTAAAATGTACTTCGGATCGCGCGGCACCAGTTTTTCCTTTGCGCAGTCCACCAGAAAATCCAGGTCCTCCAAAACGATGGCCCCGATCAAAGGAGTGTCGCGTTTTGGTTCCACACTGGCCTTGAAGACGCTGTGGCGGCCCTGAAGTTCCACATAG
>CAZFGM010000697.1:0-3847 GCA_964518515.1 uncultured Alcaligenaceae bacterium
ACGGTCAAGTATTCCTTCGGCGGCAATCAGTTCATCAGTCTCCTGGGTGTAGAATAATTGGAAGGCATTGGAGGCTCTCCATGGTACAGCCGCTAAGGATGCGGGCACTGAGCGTTCGGCAGCCATTCGCCGAACTCATCGTGAGTGGCAGGAAAGCGATTGAGTACCGCAGCCGTCGCACCCACATTCGCGGCCGCGTCTACATCTACGCCTGCAAAGCGCCCAGCAAAGCCGATGACTACAAAGCGTGCGGCCTCGAACCGGGGGCGTTGGTACATGGCGCTCTGGTGGGCACCGTGGAAATCGTTGACTGCTTTCAGGGAGAGGACGGCTACGAATGGCAGCTGGCCAATCCGAAGCGCTTGAATGCGGCGCTCACGGTCAAGGCTATCCCGCAGCCCGGCTTCTTCTTGCCGTTCGGATAGCTGCCGAGAAAAAAACGGGAATGCCTGGCCACAAACGATTGCATTCTTGGAAAAAGAACGTGCTCGAACGAATCGAACTAAAGATTTTCTTCGTTTTCTTAAAAATAGTAACGAACTCTTAACACCATTTTAGGTAATCACTTACGCTGTTACATGTGTTCAGGTAGTCATCTTCTTTGAAATCTATCCTTGCCGCTTTTCGACAGACATTCTATACTGCCCAAGTCTTTTCATAGGAGGAAACCATCATGTCCGAAAAAGTTGAAGGTGCCATTGAGGTCGCGCTGGCTCAAATTGCTGAGTTGGAACGTGAAGCGGCCGAGCACAAGAAAACTGTCAATGGCCTGTGCAAACTGCTTTCCCGTCCGCCAATGTTCCCGGACGTAGGATCATCGACCAGTACTATCCTGCGCGAAGATGAGTTCTACGGCAAGCCGCTTGCAACGGCCGTCCAAGAGGTGCTTGACCGGCGCAAGATGTCTGGCCAAGGCTCTGCTACCGTCAACGACATCTATGATATGCTCGTGCGCGGTGGGTTCCACTTCGCTACCAAGAATGCCGAGAATGCAAAACGCAATCTCTACCAGAATCTTGGTAAAAACTCGAAGTTCCATAAGTTGCCGAACGGAACTTACGGCTTGACCGAGTGGTATCCGAACGTGCGAAAGGGTCGCGATGGCCAACCTGCTGATGATACGAACGGCAAGATCGACGCAAAAGTCGAAGCCGAAGCAAGTCAGGATGAAGAGCAAGCAATCCTCGAAGCAAAGAAAACGTTCGATGAAACAAACGAGGAAACTGAGCCTGAAGTTGTGGGAGGCAGGGCCAGCAAGGGAAAGGCGCGATAAAGAGCTGAACGGTTAGATGGCCCCCGAGGCTTCCCGGTTTGAATCTATAGGCTTTGGGTAGGCTATAGGCTAGGAGGGCGCCCAGATGTTCGGAAGCACCGCTGAGGGTTCACTGTTTGCGCTCGCGCTGCCGCCGCCTTTGGCGAGATGAAAACCTCAAGGCCACCAGGGATTTCCCTGGTGGCCTCTGGTTATGCCGGGGTGGCGGAACTAGCAGACGCGCCGGTTTCGCAAACCGGTGGGACCTCCTCTAAAGCGGCCCGTGCGGGTGCAAATCCCGTCCCCGGCATTCTCACGTTGACTCTATCTGCATTGAATAGCAGGAATGACGAGATGTTTCAAGAGGTCAGCGCCCGCAAGGGACCAAGAAAAAAGGCCAGAGTGACGCAGCAGGTCTTGAGAGATTAGCTGAATTCCAGGAGTTGGCCCTGGGAAGTCCCAAGAGCGAGGAAACAGGGAACAGAAGAGGAATAGGGGACATTCTACTTTTCCCCCGGGTTGGCATGTTCTTGCCGATCCCGTGCTGCCCGAGGTTCAGGAGGACGGTGTACCATAAAGGCAATGCCTAACCAGGAATTTGCCGCCCAAGTCGCCGAACTGGCTAAGAAGGCCGGGCCTCCGCAAGCGACCGCCGTTTACGATCCGGACGGCGATTGCATCGAGTTCCTGGCCAGACCGGAACCGTTTTACGCCGAGCGCATCGATGACCTGATCACGGTCTATTACAGCCAGGAGACGCACAGGCGGAAGCGGCCGACTTCGGCTTGGTCCACATCCTCGGCCACACAAACGGGGCGAATGGCGCCGGCGCCCTCCCGGCGGCAAGCGTCTTCGATGAACGTAGCCAGGCGTGCCTTGGCTTCCGTGGCCAATCCCGCCGCTCCTGTGGAACAGTTGAAGGATCTGAATGCGGAACTTGGATAACCCAACGCAGCCGCGAAACCGGGCAAGAGTATGTTGATATAATAGAAGTTCGCGAGTTTTAGGCCAAGGCAGCGCGTCCTGGAGAACACGCAAAGATGAAACCATTTGGCCTGACCAAATTCCGAAAGGCAGTTGCCGAGGGACGGATCGAGTGGCGCAAGCATGTGCTGGAACGGTTAGCGGAACGCGCCATTGGGCAAGACGTCGTCTTGGAGGTGCTCACTAGCGGGGAGCGGATCGAAAGTTATTCTGGGGCCAAGCCGTTTCCAAGCGCATTGTTTCTGGGCTATCGTGGCAACAAACCGTATCACGTGGTCGCGGCTTTCGATGCCGCCCAGTCGCGCGTTTACGTGATCACGGCCTATGAGCCGTCGCCGACGGTGTTTGAGTCCGATTACCGGACCAGGAGAAAAAAATGAAGAAGGCAAACCAGTTCGATTTGTGCCCGCTCTGTGGCGGCCGGAAGGAGGCGGGCACCACGACCTTCAGTGCGGACCTCGGCAGAGGGGTCGTGGTGGTTCGCAATGTGAAAGCGACCATTTGTTCCCAGTGCGGGGAGGAATGGATCGATAATAAGACCGCGCAGGAGTTGGAAAAGGTCGTCAGCGACGCTCGCCGCAAACGGTTGCAGGTGGAAGTCACGACCTTTTGAGCACCTGCCAGGACGCGCTGCCTTGGTCCGCTGGCCTCCCAGCTCTTGGGATTGCGTGAGGCCGAAACGGACAGGTAGAATGAGATGGAAGTCGATCGCTTTTTCCGAAAGTTCCGGGCCAAATAGGCGAGATGGAAGGGAAGGCATATGGCGGCTGCCACGACCATTTACGAACATGTGCACATCGACGAGAACGGCGTGCCGTTGATCGCGGGCACGACCATGAAAGTGGTGGAGTTGGTGACAGCCCAGATCGCCTACGGCTGGAGTCCCGAAGAGCTGCATTTTCAGCATCCTTACTTGACCCTTGGCCAAATTCATGCTGCGCTGGCCTATTACTGGGATCATAAGCAGGAAGTCGATGCCGACATGGAGCGCCGCCGGCAGTTTGCCCAAGAAGCGCGTCAACAAGCGGGGCCTTCTCCCTTGGCGGCCAAGCTGCAAGGATTGCTGCCGTGACCTTGGCGAATTACATGGATGAGCACGTACACCGCGCCATCACGGCAGGGTTGCGCCTGCGCGGCGTGGATGGGGTGACCGCCCAGGAGGATGGGCGGCGCAAAACGGACGATGATCTTTTGCTCGATCGAGCCGGCGAATTGGGACGTGTACTATTTTCCCAGGATGAA
Source organism: uncultured Alcaligenaceae bacterium (assembly GCA_964518515.1). GTDB lineage: Bacteria > Planctomycetota > Planctomycetia > Gemmatales > Gemmataceae > CAZFGM01. Next base: position 3,479 of record CAZFGM010000697.1, read on the forward strand.
GATCTGCTGGCCGAAGCCAAGCGGCGGCAGGACCAGGGCATAACCTTCGCCGGTGTCGTATACGGCCATCAACTTCGAGTAACGATTGGCCTGTGCGTGCGGGACCTGGAATTGCTTGGCAAAGCCGGCAATCCGGAAGACTTTGCCAACCGCGTCGAATATCTGCCCCTTTGAGAGCCATTCAGGGAAATTCGCGCCCGCGTCGCGCATTATTTCTTCCCCCAATCCCAGGCTTCCGTTTTTGCCCACACGCGCAAGAGTTCCCGAAGTTTGCGGGCATCCACGGCGACATCGGAGAGGAAAAGGAGACAACTTTTCCCCCGGGTTGGCATGCTTTTGCCGATCCCGCGCTGCCCGAGGTTCAGGAGC
>CAZFGM010000698.1:0-3846 GCA_964518515.1 uncultured Alcaligenaceae bacterium
GCTGATGTTCGGTCGCGGCTTATCAGTTTGGTAGCGCTTGTAGGAATCCTCATTACCGGTGGTTATGCGCTATCCCAGCGGGAAAAGGAGAAACTACCGGTCGTTCAGCCTGCTGCCCCAGCAAACTTTCCCATAGATCAAGGACCAGCACCGGTCACTTATACCAATTTCGTCCGGGTCTCGGTTACTCCGGAAGAACTAATTCTGGACCTTGCCCTGAATACTCAGGTCAACCATGATCCAAAGGACCCAATCCGTTTCTCCAATCGCATCGTGATGAACTACTTCACCGCGAAGCGATTGTCGAACGCCTTGCAAGGGGTTGTGCGACAATACGAGGCGAACTACGGCCTCATCGAACTCGATTTTCAAAAAAGAATGGTCCCCAAATAGTCACAAACGCTTCGCGTGTCGCGACTGCATTTCCGCGTGGAAAACAAGAGAAGGGCCTACCCTTCCGACCCTGCCCTGAGGAAGTTCCCAGCGGCGTTGTTAACCGGCCGGTTATAAATGCCCGGAATTCGCGGTTGAGTCGGAATCAGCCATTTGCCAACTCGGTGTCCGCGGCCGCTGTGCTCTGCAACCAGCTATCCGGATCTTCGCGCGCGCAGAAGACGACGCGGTGAGCCTCATCGTTCACCCGCTGGCTGGCGTCCTGCAAAACGGCCCGTGGGTCGTCGCCGTGGGCAATGATCCGCCCCTGATACGCCACCACCCACTGACCTTCGTATTGCTTCTGGACCTCGGGATCATGTAGAGCCCAGTCCGCGTCTCGGTATCGCTCCAGTTCCGGGCGCCTAATTGGTTCGATGTGGCCGTCAAGATTGGACATGGCTTTTGCCTTCATTGTCTGACGATCGTAAAGTCCTTATAGCGGAAAACTGTCGCATTGTCATCATCACTTCATTTATTCCCCTGTTTCTTCTTTTCTCAACAACCGCTTTACCCAACCGCGGGCTGCTTCCCGACCGGCGGCCGTAGGAGCACCCGCCGCAATGCCGGCGACGTGGTCGAGGTGGAGATCGAGGGGCTGAGGGTGTTGCGCATTTGTTCGATGAGTTCACTATAAATATCCGGCTTCTGCTGGTTCCAGTTTTTACCCAGCTGCTCCCAAAGCACTACCAGACCGAGCAACTCCGGTCCGGTATAGGCGAGGAAACTCTGCTCCCCCTTCTTGGCGCACCAGAGCGAACCGTTATCACCTTTTTCGAGCCAGAGTTTGTATCCCTTTTGGCGGAGCACGATCAGGCTCGGGTTATAGGTGTTGCCCGAGGCAACCAGGCTCGAAGCGAGGCTGGCCGTCCCGATCAGTCTCCGCCCTCCCCAACACATTATACGCCTTGCGGATAAAGCGCGCCAAGACGTAGTCGAAGTTGAGATCGAATTGTTGGGGACGTTGCGGAACCCAATGGTACAGGGGTAAGACCCTTCATCAACCGCTTTCCGAAACGATTATCAAAGCTAGACGCTAATGGCCGTTTACTTCTTGGACAGCAGCGCGCTGGTCAAACGTTACGCGCTTGAAAGCGGCTCGGTATGGATCACGTCCTTGACGGACCAACTTCAGGCGGATTGCCGTCGTATAGGAAAGTGGCCTACTTGCGGTCATGCCATTCTTTCTTCAAGCCGTCGGCGACTTTGCCGAAGGTGTCGCCGCAGCGGCCGCCGACGTGGGCCAGCTCCTCATGGGCCTCGACCACGGTTTGGTTGAAGGCGTTGGGGTCGTCCTTGCCGCCCTTCAATTCTTCCCAGGCCTGGGCGGCCAACTCGTCGGCGTTCTCGGTGGTAAAGACGTCGTCCACGCCGATTTGCTTGAGCAAGCGGCCGCACTCGGGCGAAGGAGAGACCAGGGTCAGCCGGCCGTTATTTTTCCGTTTGAGGAACCGTTGCAAATACAGCAGCGTCCCCAGGAAGGTGCTGTCCAGGTAGGTGCAGCGCCGCAAATCCACGCGCAAACACGTCACGCCGCCAGCCACGCTTTGCTCGGCATAGCGGCGCAGCGGCAAACTTTGCTGCATGCGCCCCCAGCCCTCGACTTGCACGGTGACGGTTTGCTCTTGACGAAAAACCCGCACGCTGCCTTGAGACATGGCCAACCTCGCTTGAAGAAAGAAATCCGATGCATTGGCTCCAATTGTACCTTGACGGGGGAGCCCATGCACGCAAAAAACTTTCTGATCCCGCGAAACGTGTAAACAGCTGAGAAGTTGGTGGAATGTTTGTACACAAACGAAGGAGGTGGCCGTTTTTTTGGAAACAACGGCCAGACCATGCAGGACAGCAACCCCAATCATGGGAGTGGTATGTTGACCGATTCAAACGAGGTCGATCGCGCCATTGGCTCAGCCGGACCCTGGTGGTGTGGTTGACATTGCCGGGCATTTTTCTGGTTTTGTTTGGCTTGGAAACCCTCTTCGGAGTAATGGAGTTTACCGGAGAAAGACCCTTGGAGATGTGGTTGGATCATCTTGGCCATATCCCAATTCACTGCCATCCGTCCCAAATTAAACTACACCGCCATGCGTCCCAAAAAGCCGGCAAAACATTCCTCCATCAGGTCGCAAGGGTCCACTTGGCAAGTGGTCAGAGGCCGCAAGGAGTTAATTCCAGACGCTCCAGCGCACTTCAACTCGAAACGGGTATTCCGGGTGGGGAAAGAATTCCTCGTAAGAGCCGGTGCCTTCCTCCACTGGCGCCTCACACCAGGCCCCACGGTGGCCTTGTTGTAATGCACTTTGGCGAAAAAAAACCTGGTGCCAGGAAAGAGTTGTAGCTGGATTTGGGCATTCATGGTTTTTTCGATGACACGAACCCGGTCCACAATCCCGCAGAAAGGAGCGCGCATTCCTTGTTATTCAATTTTCCTTTGTCATCAGTATTGGCGGCAAAACTGAGACTGAATCCCCAGGAATCATCCCAGGGCTCAATTGTAAGGCTCCGGACCACGTAAAATGCGAAGGCGGTGCGTGAAAGGAAGGCCTCAATCGGTACCTCCGGTTGGTGTAACAGCGGATTCTCAGTTTGACCAAACCTGGTTTTCCTCCTGGCTTTACGGATCCGGTCATTGGATCCCAACGGGAGAATTTAACATGTGGCCTGCCTGCCGGCTCCAATTTTTTTGGCGAAAACGTTCCTTGTACTTGACAACGGGAATAGGTATGGACCAGATAGTGAATACCAATAACGCAAGGCCAGCCGACGTGTGCATAGGAAACCTCCTTGTTTCCAGGACCATCCCTGGTCCAGGGTAGTCCTCGGCCGCGCGGGAAATGACAAGGAAGCGGCACAAGGTTGGCCCTACTTTCTTCGAGAAAGGAGAAATCCCATGGATATCAAGGATCTGGTCACGGTGTACACGCTGGCGGACCCGGTGAAAGCGGAAATCATCAAGAACGCTCTCCACGCCGAAGGAATTCGCTGCTTTCTGGAGGGCGCCAACCAGGCCGGGGAAGCGGGCCTGATGATGTTCGAAATCAAAGTGCAAGTGCCGGCCAAAGATGCCGATCGCGCCCGCAAAATCCTCCGGGAACATGAAACCCCTGGGGAAATTGGAGAAAACGCTGAGTAAGGAGAAAACAAAAACCCCAAGGGACCATGCCCTTGGGGTTTCGTTTTTTTCGGATCGAAGTCGGCAGGGGCCGGTTACGCCAGCAGCCGTTGAATCACCCGGCCTTCGCGGAAGAGCTGCACCGGGCGGCCCGAGGGCGTTTGCAGCTCTTGGTGCGGATCAAGGCCGAGGTTGTGGAAGATGGTGCTGGCCACGTCGTCCGGGGTGCAGGCCTCGGTGGCGGGCGCCATGCCTTGGACGTCGGTGGTGCCGTGGGCGTAGCCGCGGCGGAAGCCGCC
>CAZFGM010000699.1:0-3844 GCA_964518515.1 uncultured Alcaligenaceae bacterium
GCTCGCAACTTGGCGCTGCGAGCACGGGGATTGTTCCGGATTTCATCTTCCCCTACTTGCACCGGTTTTCGCGTCAGTAGTTCAAAAACCTCCTTGTTGCGAAAGGCCTGTTTCACCAGGCGATCTTCCAGCGAATGGAAACTGATGACGACCGCTCGTCCGCCGGGCTTCAAGATCGTGGGCAAGGCCGCCAGGAAGCGCTCGAGGGCGCCGAGCTCATCGTTGACGGCGATCCGCAGGGCCTGAAAGACGCGTGTGGCCGGGTCGATGCGCTGGCCCTTGCTTCGCGGCACGCAGCGGCGAACCAGGTCGGCGAGCTGCCCGGTCGTTTGCAGCGGCGTCTGCCGCCGGATCGCCACGATCTTGCGGGCGATGCGCCGGCTATAGCGCTCTTCGCCATAGCGCCAGATCAGGTCGGCCAGCTCGCGCTCGGGCAAACGCTGCACCAGGCTGCTGGCCGGCTCGCCCTGGGTCCTATCCAAGCGCATGTCCAGCGGGCCGTCCTGCTGGAAACTCAGACCGCGGGCCGGATCCTCCATCTGGTCCGAGCAGAAGCCCAGGTCCACCAGCACCCCATCAACCGCTGGAATGCCCAAGTCGGCCAACACCGCGGGCAAATCCTCGAAGCGGGCGTGCACCAAGGTGACCGGCAACCCGGCCAGACGCGGGCGGGCCAAATCGAGCATGCCGGGATCGCAATCCAGGCCGATGACCTGGCCCGTCGGTCCGACCCTGTCGGCCAACAGCCGCGTGTGCCCGCCGGCTCCGACCGTGGCGTCCACCACAACCTGCCCGGGACCGGGAGCCAGGTAGTGAATCACTTCCTGCGGCAGCACCGGGATATGACGGGGAACCGGAGTTTCGGCGGAGATGCTCATTCGGAAATTGGTGCGTAGTAGTTTGGTGAATGGTGAGGGTGTGGCCACGTTTCCGGGGCTCTTCCCTACCCGAAGAAGAGAGAAAGATTAAGAGTACGATTAGGATTAGGAAGAGGACTAGGAGCAAGATTAAGAGTAAGAAAAAACCTTCATCAGATCCTTCTCTCACTCTTAATCTATCTTGTTCCTACTCTTCTTCCTAATCTTACTCTTCATCCTACTCTTTCTCTTCTTCTAGTGGATCCAAAAGTTTGGTGAGAATGGTCACCACTCACCAGGGCACCACACACCGGACTACTACTTACCACTCACCAGACTTCCACTCACCAGCATACCACTGTTCCGGCCTCTGCCAAGCCCACGGGATCCGACCCGTGGGCCTGGTTCTCGGTTCCAGCCCGTCCTATTAAAACCGCGGCAGCGCTGTCCGCTCCTTCAGTCAACGTCACGCACGGAAAACTGCCAAGGGGCTGCCGGCAAACCTTGACTGATTGGGGATCGAATCACAGCTTGAATGGCCGCCGGCACCTGCTCGTGCCGCCAGCCCGCGACTAGCCCCTCGTCAGTGTCAGCGACTCCTGGAAAAATCAAGCCCGCAGGCGAGCCTTCGGGCCTGCGCGGAATATCCCGCAGGCTCGAAGACTCGCCTGCGGGCTTGTTCAACTTCGCGGAAACGCCCGTTCCGCCACGGCGTCGAAACGGGAGGCGTGTTTGCCGGCGTAGCGCTGCCAGCGGCCGGCATCCCACAGCTCCAGATGATCGCGCACGCCTAATAAAACCACCTCGTGTTGCAGGCCGGCCAGTTGCACCAGCCGATCCGGCAGCAAGATCCGCCCGTTGCCATCCACCTCCACCGTTTCCGTTTGGGAAAAAAACATCAGGCGAAAGACGCGAACCTCTTTATCGGTCGCCGGGGCCTGGTCCAGCTTGGCCGCCAGTTGGTCCAGGCCTTCCTGACTGAAAAGCCATAGACTCTGGTCCATGCCGGGGGTGATAAACAATCGGGTTACTTCACCCAATTCCTCGCGGAGGCGTTTAGGCAACACCAGCCGTTTCTTGTCATCCAGGGTGCGGGGGTGGGTGCCGGTGAGTAACATGGCCAGGATTCATGTGTCGGTGAGCCCTCCTGGCCGTGTCCGACGGCTGTAGTTTTCCCCAAAGAACCAGTTTCCCACTGTCACCCACTTTATCCCACAACCTACCACCAACTATACCCGCCCCTTGTCTGGTTTCAAGAGCTAAAACCGGATCGTTCACAAAAACTTTTAATGGGGAATGGAAATTCTGTAACTTCTCAATAACCCTGGGTTCGTAGTCCCGGCGCCTAGTAGTTCCCCCAGTTCGTAAGTAACCGGCTCGTTGGCGTTTTTCTACCCCGAAGGGGCCCCTTCGGGGTAAAGAAAACACCTGGCCTCATGCACCGTGATTTTCGATCCCTTGTACGTTTCTTTCGGTATGTCATTGAATTTGTGGACTAGGGGAGGTACACTCCGAAGATCAATGCCGTGGGCAATTCGGTCGTAGGTGCCGCCAGCCGAGCGGCACCCGGAGCCCGGCTCGGCTCACAGGAGTGTTGCCATGCTGCGAATCCTGGGTTCTCCCAAAAAGCTGTGCGACGGCATGACCCGCCGGGAGTGGCTGCTGGCCGGCAGTGCGGGCCTGTGCGGTCTGGGTCTGGGCGGCATGGCGCCGGCGCCGGCAGCGCCGAACCAGCCGGCCCTCCGCGATCGCAACTTTGGCCGGGCCAAGAACGTCATCCTGCTGTACCTGTTCGGCGGGCCGAGCCACCTGGACACGCTGGACATGAAGCCGAATGCCCCGGCCGAGGTCCGCGGGCCGTTTCGGCCCATCCGCTCGCGCCTGCCGGGCTGCGACGTTTGCGAGCACCTGCCGCGGCTGGCCCAGGTCATGGACCGCGTCACCGTGGTCCGCTCGCTGAACCACCCGTGGAACTTCCACGGCATGATGTGGGCGACCACCGGCATCCCGGAAAGCAACGTCCCCATCGAGGAATCGCAGCGCAATCCCCTGCACTGGCCGTACCTCGGCTCGGTGTACACGTACCTCGATCGGCAGGGCCATGGACCCAAGCCGGCCGGGGCCGTGCCGGACAACCTGATCATGCCTTTCCTGCTCAGCAGCCGGCGGCCGGCGGAGCAATACGCCCGGCCGCACGGCGCCTTTCTCGGCAACGCCTACGATCCGCTGTGGACGGAATTCCGCGGCCAGGCCACGCGCAGCATGGAGCGCTGGTCGCACGGTCCACGGGCGGAAATCTTCGATCCTTACCTGGGCATCACGCCGGAAAGCCGTTTCGAGATCGCCCCGGAAGCGGAATTGCCGGCCGACATCACCCTGGACCGCTTGCAGCGCCGCCGCTCCCTCCTGGACCAGTTCGACCAGGCCCGCCGCACTCTCGATCAGAACCCGGCGGTGCAAACTCTGGACCGCCAGCGGGGTATGGCCTTCGGGCTGCTCAACTCGTCCCGCATTCGCACGGCCCTCGACCTGGGCCGGGAATCGGACCGGCTCCGCCAATCCTATGGCATGACGCTGTTTGGCCAGGGCGCCCTGCAAGCCCGCCGCCTGGTCGAAGCCGGCTGCCGCTTTGTCACCGTCATCTGGGATGAAATCGGCCAGCTCAACGCCGGCTGGGACACGCACGTCGATCAGCACAACCGCCTCGAGAATGATTTGCTGCCCGGCCTGGACCGCGCCTTTCCCGCCCTGGTGCTCGATCTCGAAGCCCGCGGCCTGTTGGACGAGACGCTGGTCCTGGTCATGAGTGAAATGGGCCGCACGCCGCGGCTGGAGGGCGATGGCCGGGGCCACTGGGGCCGCGCCTACACCAATTTCTTCGCCGGCGGCGGCCTGGCCCGCGGCGCCGTCATCGGCCGCACCGACGCCCTCGGCGCCACGCCCGTCGAACGCCCCCTGTCCGCCAAGGACATCCTGGCCACGATCTA
>CAZFGM010000700.1:0-3837 GCA_964518515.1 uncultured Alcaligenaceae bacterium
CGAAACCGCCTACGACAGCGCCGGCCGCCCCTACCTCTTCACCACCTACGACGCGCCGACCGCCGGCAACATCCTCACCCAAATCCAGCGCGAGTTCAACACCCTCGGCCAGATGACGAAAGAGTATCAGTCGCACTCGGGCGCGGTGAACACCGGCAGCACGCCCAACGTCCAGTACGCCTTCACGGAGCTCACGGCCGGCAACAACAGCCGGCCGACCGGCATCACCTACCCGAATGGCCGGGTCATCAATATCAATTACGCTAGCGGCCTTGATTCCACGATTAGCCGTGTCACCTCGCTCTCTGACAACTCGGCAACATTGGAATCCATCAGCTACCTCGGGCTGGGCATCGCGGTGAAGCGCTCGCACCCCCAGCCCGCGGTAGACCTGACCTTCGTCAAGCAGTCCGGCGAAAGCAACGGCGACGCCGGCGACCAGTACACCGGCATCGACCGCTTCGGCCGAGTCGTCGACCAGCGCTGGCTCGACACCGTGAGCAGTATCGCGCTCGACCGCGTCAAGTATGGCTACGACCGCGACTCGAACCGGTTGTACAAAGAGAACGCCGTCAACGCCGCTTTCAGCGAGCTGTACCACGCCAACGGCGCCAGCAACGGCTACGACAACTTCAACCAGCTGCCGGCCTTCGCGCGCGGGACCCTCTCCGACACGAACAGCAACAACATCCCGGACACGATTTCGAGCCCGACGCGCCAGCAAGGGTGGACCGACGACGCCATGGGCAACTGGTCGAGCGTGACCACCGACGGCAACACGCAGACGCGCACGCACAACCAGCAAAACGAGATCACCGCCGTCTCCGGCCAAACGACGCCGGCCTACGACAACAACGGCAACCTCACCACCGACGAGCGCGGCTACCAGTACACCTACGATGGCTGGAACCGGCTTATCCAGGTCAAGGACAATCAAAACAACGTCGTCGCGACCTACAAGTACGATGCCCTCAACCGCCGCATTCAGGAAAGCTACGGCTCCACGACCACCGACCTGTATTACAACGATGCGTGGCAAGTCATCGAAGAGCGCATCGACGGCACAACCAAAGTCCAGTACGTCTGGGCCGGCGTCGACATCCTGATCGAGCGCGACCGCGACGCGGATGGCAACTCCGGGAACGGCCTGGAAGAGCGGTTGTATGTGCTGCAAGATGGCAACGGCAATGTCACTGCACTGGTCAACAGCAGCGGCCAGGTGGTCGAGCGCTTTGTGTACGATCCGTTCGGAGGCGTCACTTTCCTGTCTTCCAGTTGGAGCACGCTCTCCGGCAGCGCCTACGGCTGGCGCTATCTGTTCCAGGGCGGGCGGTATGACACGGCAACGGGGCTGCTCCATTTCCGGAACCGCGAGCTCAGCCCGACCGTGGGACGCTGGCTCCAGAACGATCCGATCGGCTTCGACGCTGGCGACGCGAACTTGTATCGGTTCGTCGCCAACAGCCCGACCAACGCGACCGATCCCTCCGGCCTCGTGAACGGCGTCAACAACCACTGTTATCCTCTGCATTTGGGTGGCAGTCCGAACCAACCCGTTTTCGAGGTCGCTTCTCGGGAAGCACATCAAGCATTTCATAATTACTTCAGCTCAAACGGCTTCGGACCAGGTGACGCCGGTCGACGCGCGTGGCGCAGACTAACCCGAAAAGCGCAACGCGCGCACATAATCAGGGCCATGCGAGCGGCCGGGATCCCCAATCGCCTTATTCGCGCGAACATTCGGACCATTATGCGTGGAGCCACTCCAGGAGTGCGTACGCTGCGCCCATCTGGATTCCCAGGCGGGAGAATCCTGCTGTCTGCAGGTCTGGGCGCTGCAGCTGAGATCTTACTTAACCCTGGCACTGCCCAGGCCGCAGAACCTATCCGGGGATGGCGAGGGCGGCCTGCTTCGGACAACCGTGTTGGCCGGGTTGAAGTGACAGAGTACATGATTATCCGTGATTTCCCACGTTTCTGGAATATTTTCGGCGAGCAACAAAAAATCGTCTTCAGCTACGTTGACCCAGACTGGACGTATGTCGGTGAAATGACAGCAAATGAAGCACGCCAACTTGAAGGTCCATTAGATAGTTGGGAAGAAGAATGTGTGGGCTTTGACATGGAACCACCCGATTTGGGCTATTATCGGGTGACTGAAATCTGGCTTGTGGTCAGGTTTAACGGTGAAAGCTAGAGTGGAATAATCAATTTGAGGAAGAAATGCACCACAAATCTGACTTTGATTACATTCGTAAGGTGGCCAGCAAGTACGGAAAACTCTATGTGGCCGAGGAATTCAAGGCTTTCCTGGACAATCTAAATGACGAACAATTGGATGAGCTGAAAAGCGTGTATGAAATGCTCGAGAGTAAAGATGATTCTTTGCGGATCTCTCGGTGGATTAGTCGTTGTTTCGATCCGAAATCAGGAGCTAAGAAACACGAAATCGCGTTTGCGCGACAAGTGGGGCAAATATTGTTGTTATTTGAACACCTTGGGGAAAAAGGCATGAGCCCGTTTTCCTCGTATGAGGTTGGATTCATCCGAGATTTCAAAAAACCAAATTGGCACAATCTCCCTGATGAACTTAAATACTTGATCGACGTTGCAGAAGTGTATGGAATTCATCATACCGAAGAGGATATTCTCACATTCTTGGACAATGCACATTCTCGGGATTTGAAACTGCTCAAACAGACTGCCCAGCGAATACGGCTTGGTGACCATATGCAGATGATTCAAAAATGGCTCATGCGTTTCCCGCTTGATGAACATGAAGAGGCTTCTTTGGTTTATTTTCTTTTACTGTTAATGGATCATGCAGGGCTAGTATAACCTCCCATTCTTCGGCAGGGGGGAGGAGCAGGGGGGAGGAGCAGGTGTCAGAGCAAAAGGGCGAAAAAAAGAAAAAAGCTGCCATGTGGGAATCGGGGAAACAGGAGAAAAAGGGGTCAGGTTTATTTTATATTGACATTGCGGGTCGTGAACTCCGTCACAAAATAAACCTGACCCCTTTTGCTCCCCGACATGCAGGTATACTGGGCAGAGCCGGGTTGTCCGTATCAACGCGGCACGAATGAAAACACCAATGGTCTGGTGCGACAGTTTTTCCCCAAGGGGACCGATTTCCGGGAAGTCAGTCACTGTGAGGTGCGCACGGTGGAAAATCTAATAAACAACCGTCCCCGCGCTTGCCTCGGCTACCAAACTCCAGGCGAGGTTTTCCACGGGACATCCGTGCCGTTTTATTGCGATTGAGATTGGAGACCGCCACTACTCTGCCGGGCAAGCCAACGGCTACCCGCATGGGCTCAAGTACGTGTTCAGCCCGGACTCGTATGCCCGGCTGGCGGCCGCCTACGCCGACCCGAGCACGGCCAGCGATTCTCAAGTGGCTGCCTACGCCGACCTCTACCTCCAGTACGATTGCTCGCAGCGCGTCACGCGCGCCGATGTGCAAGGCGCGGGCGCTTCCTCATCGGGCGGCATCGGCACCTATACCTACAGCTACACCCCCAGCAACCTCACGCCCGGCATAAACACCTGGAACACCAAGACCGTCGAGACCCTGCCGGATGGCAACCAGAACATCGTCTACACCAACGCCTACGGCGAGGTCATGCTCTTTGTGGCCAACACCAGCTGGAGATGGTTCAACAAGTATGATGCCGCCGGCCGGCTGGTCCTGACTGCCAACCCGTCCGCCGTCACCGGCTACAGCGAGGGCGCCGCCGACCTGCTTAACAGCCAAGCGGGCAACTATCAGTATCTCAGCGACAGCACCGGCCTGGTCGGGCTGGTGGATTATTACACCGTGACGACGGCGACCGACAT
>CAZFGM010000701.1:0-3835 GCA_964518515.1 uncultured Alcaligenaceae bacterium
CTCCGTCCGCGACCTCATGGACAACAGCGGTGTCATCCAAGACCACATCGACTACGCCGGCTTCGGAGTGGTGACCAACGAAACGGTCCCATCCTACGGCGACCGCTATAAATTCACCGCCCGCGAATACGACTCCGACCTGACCGGTCTCGCCTACTACCGCGGCCGCTACTACCGCTTCGACGTCGGCCTGTTCCTAAGCGAAGACCCCATCCGCTTCGCCGCCGGCGACGCCAACCTGTACCGCTACGTCGCCAACAACGCGACGAACGCCACCGACCCGAGCGGTTTGCTTAAGGTAGGCGATATCATTGATAACCGCTCGAAAATTGCCTCCGCTTATGCCCAGCACATGGTGGTTAGCGAAGGTTTGGACCCCGAAACTACCTCCGCGGTGGCCGATTACCTCTATCAGTTCTTGTCCGTGGACGTCTACAGCGGGCAGGCCGTGGTTGCTCGGTTAGATTTTTGGGGCGGCCTGATGGCGTTTGGCAAGTCGGCGGTTAATGCCGTCGTGGACACGGCGGTATCAACCGTCACGCTGGGTAATGTGAACAACGTGGGCCTTATTGCCGTAACGGACCAGGATCGGGCCAATGGCTATGACACGTTTTACGACGTGAACCGGGTGGCGGCCGAGGTTGGCGTTGCCTTTGTTCCGGGGGCATTGCCGGCCCGCGCGGGTCGCGCGGCGCAGGTATTAATCACGGCGAACAACGCGGCCAACGTGGGCCGCGGCGTTCAGAATATGGCACAAAATGGACCCAATGCGCAAAATATGTTACAGGTATTGCCTGTATTGGCAAGGCCGTTGCCCGGCCTACGCCCCAGGCCGGGGGCACCTAACATTCCACCCCGTCCACCACGTAATCCGGTAAACGTGGCCCCCAGGCCACCAGCTGGCAATCCGGCCCGGCCTCCCGCCGCAAATCCGGCCCCTGCCCGACCCGGAAATCCGAACTGCTTCCCGCCGGACACGTTGGTCGGCACCGAAACGGGCTTACGGCCAATCGCCCGAATCAAGGCGGGCGAGAAGGTCTGGGCTTATGATTTCCATGCCGGCGAGTGGCGATTGTGTGAAGTCGAGTCACGGCACGACACCTACCACGAGGGCGTGCTGGTAAGTATTGACTTGGGCATCGGCGAAATCCGCGCGACCAAGTTCCACGCCATCTGGGTAATGGAGGGCGAAGATCTTGAAAACCGTCCGCAGATCGGCGAGGTCGATCTGACCGAAGACATGGGCGGCGCCTTGCCCGGCCGTTGGGTGAGCGCCTGCGATGTGCGCGAGGGCGATGTCGTGTAACTGCGAACGCAAGGGACGGCAACGGTCCGGCGTGTCAGCCAGGCCAAAGAGCGCACACCCGTTTGCAACCTGACGGTGGGCGGGTTGCACAGTTTTGCCGTTGGCGAAGGGCAAGTGTTGGTGCATAATACGAGTGGCGCCCCGGCACAAAGACCGGACCTTCTGCGCACCGGAAATAACCAAGGGCCGGCCCCAGCGCGAGTTGGAAGGGATATCGTACCAGATTCAGCGGGCCACGTTCACCCAACGAGTCCACCATCAGGGCTATCCGCATTTGAAGGAATGAATAATGTTCCAACCAGGGGAAGGGTATGGAGTTTGCCCGGTAACCAACCTCTTCCCCCGGGGCTCAGTGCCTTTCCTTCGGCTCCTCCACCTGGGCATTGGACAATTGGGCCAACGGCGTCAATGCCACTTCAGGAATTCCTGGATAAGCTTGGTCTATTGAAGTGGGTGAACACGGGAGTGAAGAAATAGCATCCAAGGTTCATACTTCCATTTAAGGTTTCCTTTTATGAATACTGAGCAACAACTCGGGGTTACAGGAGCTATTACAAAGCTTCAAAGTGCGTACATGGAGTACATGGTAGCCCTAAAGAGTGTTCTTGATTTGGGCCAGGAAAACCTGCCAAGTCTAATATCGGCCCTTAACAATAAGTACGCCAGCCCGATTGCGAAAGCACTGGGGCTGATGATGTACGCAACTGAGGCGGAAGCTGCAATTCCATCTCTTGTCGAGTGGGTTGTTGTTCAGTCACCTATGTATCCCGAAGTTTTGGAAGCTCTTGTAAGGGCAAGAGAGAAAGCCCTTCCCTATGTTCTTGATAAACTACGGGGAAGCGTGGAATGTAATGACGATGAAGCGGTTCGTAATCTCCTTGACGTGGGAGTAAGGCTAACAGACAGCGCCATAACGAAGATCGTTGATCATATTATAGCGATGCTCGGGAACCAAAATCCTGATATTAGAGAGGCAGCTGCGGAGGCCATTGGAGCATTAGGATTGCCTCGCGGTTTTTTAGCGACAAAGATACTTGAACAACTGGCACAAAATGATCCGGATCCATCTGTGCGGACAGCGGCTATTGCGGCCCTAAGTCGGCTTGTTCCCCCCCACTAAACGGGTGCAATCAGGAGAAAAAAAGAAAAAAAGGGGACGCGGATTGCGCCAGGAGAAGCTTGGGAGAGGGGGACGTAATGTTGTAAGCATTGCCGAAACCTTTCGATGGAACCCTGCGGGTAACCAATCCCGCCTGGTAGAGCTTGGCCAGCAACCAGAAGCGAGTCTTGCGTCTTGGCAGGGTGACCTGCCGGACGAAGCGTAGACAGCCAGTTGCTGCATGAGGGGCCGGAAAATAAAAGGTCAGGACCCTTTTCCAGGGGGAGTAACCTGGCGCTCGGCCCGACGCGCAACTATTCTTACGACGATGCCAGCCAGCTTTTCTCCGACGGCACCAACAAGAAGAAAAAGGGGTCGGGAGTCTTTTCCGGAGGGCGTCACCGATTCCCACCTCGCCAGAGGTCGCTACTGAGAGGAAACCCATGAACAACTCCCCGAACCGCACGTCGAGCCTACCGCAGCCCCTTAAGGACTGGTGGCTTTCACCACCGAACCCTGGCAGCGACTTCTTGATCGGCGCCGACCTGGTCACGGCGGCCAACACCTGTCTGCTGACCACCCAGGAAATGCTCGTCGCCGAACTCCTGCTCGAAGGCCTGTCACGCAAGAAAATGGCTGCCCGCTTGAAAGTGAGCCTCGATACCGTGCGCGTCCACATCGACCACCTGTTTGCCAAGCTGCATGTCCACGACCGCCTCGGCTTCGCCCTCCGCGCTGCACGCCTCCGCGAGGCGATCGCAGCTGCCCCAGCAACTCTTCGGGAACCAACCCGCTCGGGTCCACCGCGTCACCGCCATCAATCACAAGAACGGCGCGGGAACCACGCTCGACCTGTTCAGCTACCAGTTCGACAACGCCGACCGCGTGACACAGGAAACCAGCACACTCGGCCCGACGCGCAACTATTCTTACGATGATGTTGATCAGCTCCTGTCCGACGGCAACCAACAACTGGACGTATGACAAAAATGGGAACAGGACGAACACCGGATATGTGACCGGCACCGGCAATCGGCTTTCCACGGATGGCACATGGAACTTTACGTACAATGATGAAGGCAACGTCACGCAAAAGGTTCACGCGACCAGTACAGAGACGTGGGTGTATTATTACAACCATCTGAACCAGATGACCAAGGCCGAGCACAAGCCCACTTCCGGCGGGTCCATTGATAAACGCATCGAATTTAAGTACGATGTCCTCGGCAACCGGATGGAAAAATCCTACGATGCCGACGGCGACGGCGGCGGCTCCGCCGTCATCACCCGTTTCGCTTATGAAGGCGCTAACGCCTGGGCGGATTTGGATTCCGCCGGCTCTTTGACAAATCGACGCCTGGACACCGGCGCCGTCGATGCCGTGTTCGCGCGCTATGCCACGTCGGGCAATGTCCTCGATTGGTATTTGA
>CAZFGM010000702.1:0-3828 GCA_964518515.1 uncultured Alcaligenaceae bacterium
CGCTTCTTCTGGAGCATAAAGATCCCAAGGTCCAACTTGCAGCGGCCTTTGCTCTCGGAAGGATGGGAGAGCACGCCAAGTCCGCCGCCCCCGCCTTGGGGAAGCTTTTTGCTAACGGAAACAGATGATGTGGATTTTCGAGATTTTAACGCGCTCGGCCAGATTGGCCCCAAGGCAGCGGCTGCGTTACCTGCCATCAAGAAATTAACCGAGGATAACGACCCGGGAGTCCGCGCCTGGGCCATGTACGCTACCGCGAGAATTACCGGCGATGCCCAAACACAGGTCCCCTGCCTCATCGAACTCTGGAAAAAGGAGTTCGGTGGGTATCGGGTAAATTACGTTGCGGACGCCTTGGAGCATCTCGGTCCCGACGCTCGTCCTGCCCGCGATTTTCTCATTGAAGGCCTTTTGAATGACAAGTATTCCAAAGGAATACGAATACGGCACTACATCGTGAAAACCCTCGGCCAGCTACGCGAAGACAGTGGCGTGATCGTCCCCAAAATGATTGCTTTGACCGAACGCAAGGCCGGCAAGGAGGCCCGCAGACAGTATTGTCTCGAAGGCATCGAGGTGCTCGCCAGCCTTGGCCCCCTGGCAAAGGCAGCCCTTCCCCGCATACGCCGGCTGGCCAAGGACGTGGACGAAGAAATTGCCAGTTCCGCGGCATTGGCTCTTGCCAAGATAGAGGGGAAATAAACCCGGTTTTCATCCGAGTACGTTATCACTGGTGGCAATTCTGGCGAAAAAAACCGGAGTGAGGACAAAATGATCATTTCCCTGGACCGATTACCTTGCTTCCGCTAAGGTGGATATATTACCTGCCAGTGCGCGGATCATTCCAATGGCGCTTCAACGTATTCACAAACTTGGGCGGAAACGCGGCCGGCCAAGTCCAAATGGCCCAGGTCAGTCGTTTGTTTCCGTTCTGAGCATGGCCGAGTGGGAGGCCATGAAAGGTCGCTGCCGCAATCTCGTCCATGGCGATGCGGTGCGGGAGTGCACTTATTTGAGCACGCGCTATCGCAAAATGTGGAGACCCATGGCAACTGGCCCGGTGGACTTTGACGTTATCGTCCGGACCTTGCGCGAAAAGAAGATTCCTTTCGTTCTAACGGGAGCGCATGGAATCGCCGGCTGGACCGGCCGCCCGCGGGCGACTCATGACGTGGACATTCTGGTTCGTGCGGGCCGAATTCACGCGCGGGCTGTCAACGTGGTCCGGACGCTCTATCCGTACCTGGAAACGCGGAAGTTCCCCGCGGGGACGGCGTTCTTCGTGCCCGGGGAAACCCAATCGGTCATTGATGTGACCTTCCCCTTTCGCGCCGATCAAGAGGTGACGCTGCAAACCGGGATTTGGGTTGAGGAAAGGGGTCAGAGATACCGGGTTCCGACCCTGGAATGTGCTTTGGCCAATAAATACGGCGCGATGCTGAATCTTAACCGGGATCTCTTGAAGAAAGGTCAGGATGCCTTGGATTTCGCCACCATGGTCAAGCACTCCCAGGATGAGGGCCGGCAGCCGATTGACCTGACACAACTTGCGGAGCTGGGCGAAAAAGTCTGGCCCGGCGGCGGCGGGAAGGAGATTGGTCACCTCGTGGAAGAGGCCAAAGCGGGCAAGGTGCCGAACGTGAATCCAAAGGAAAAGCCAAAATAGGAAAGCCATCATGTTTTCCGCCATTAAGGAACCTTTCTGGCCGTTTTTCATTGCATTGGGCATTCTTTTTGTTATTTTTTTTGGATGGAGAGTGCTTTTTTTCTCAAAAAAAGGAGGGCGCTTTTCCGCCAAGGATGTTGGAATTTTTGCTGGTATTATCTTTATTTTGTCTCCTTTGCTTTTAGTAAAGGCCCAAGCCAAAGAAGCAGTTCCATGTCTTCTTGAATTGCTGGACGGGCATAAAGACGATTACAAGATTAGTGAGGCAATTGAGAAAATTGATCCGACAGCCTTGAAGAACGATAATGCCAAATAAAATGACAAGGGCAGGAGAATTCACCATGATTCTCGAAAAAGATACCAACCCCTGGTCGCGCCGCGATTTCCTCCAGGCCATGAGCGCCGCCGCGGCATCGACTCTGCTGCTCGGCGAACCGCGTCCCGTCGCCGCCGCCGAGCCGGTGCGCCATCCCGAGGCGACAGCCGACACCTGCATCCTATTATGGATGGCCGGCGGCATGGCGGGGCCGGAGACCTTCGATCCCAAGCGCTACACGCCCTTCGAGGTCGGCGTGCCGTCCGAGCGGATTCTGTGCACCTTTCCCGCCATCGACACCGTGGTGGATAACATCAAGATTACCCAGGGCCTGGAAAACGTCGCCCGCGTCATGGATCGGGGCACGCTCATCCGTTCGCACGTGGTCGCGGACCTGGGGCACATTCTGCACTCGCGGCACCAGTATCACTGGCACACCGGCTACGTGCCGCCGCAAACGGTGGCGGCGCCGCACCTCGGCTCGTGGATCGCCCGCGTCAAGGGGCCGCGCAACCCGGCCATTCCGCCGTTCATCAACATCGGCCAGCGCCTGGAAAGCATCGGCGAATCGGAAGAGCTGAAGGCGTTCACCACGGGCGGATTTCTCGGCAGCGAATACGGCCCGTTCAACCTGCCGTACCCGACGGACGCGGTGGCCGCGGTCCGGCCGCCGCGCGGCATGACCGCCGAGCGCTTCCGCCAGCGCGAGCGGCAATTCCGGGAGTTGCTCCGGCACAGTCCGCTGGGCGAGCGGGCCAGCGACTACCACCAGGAATCCATGCTGCGGGCCTTCGACAACGCCCATCGCCTGCTGAATTCGCGGGAGCGTGAAGCGTTCGACCTGAGCCGCGAACCGCGCCAGCTCTTCGATCGCTACAACACCGGCCGCTTTGGCCTGGGGTGCCTCCTGGCCCGCCGGCTGAACGAGGCCGGCGCGCGCTTCATCGAGGTCACCACCGAGTACGTGCCGTTCCTCCACTGGGATACGCACGAAAACGGCCATACCACCGTGGCCCGGTTGAAACAGGAAATCGACCGCCCCATCGCCCAGCTGATCCTCGATCTCGAACAGCGCGGCCTCCTGGACCGCACCCTGGTCATCCTCGCCAGCGAATTCAGCCGCGACATGATGATCGAGGGCGTGCCGGGCAGCAACGCCCGCGACCAGTCGCGCGCCCGCACCGACGTGATGCGGCAAATGATCCACTACGGCCTGCACCGCCACTTCACCGGCTCCGGCTCGGTGTTAATGTTCGGCGGCGGCATGAAGCGCGGTTTCCTCTACGGTGAAACCGCCGCCGAACGCCCCCTGGTGGTCACGCGCCATCCCATCTCCATCCGCGACCTGCACGCCAGCATTCTCGCCGCCATGGGCATTTCTCCCCGGACGGCCTTCGACATCGAACGGCGGCCGTTCTACGTCACCGAGGATGGCCGCGGGCAACCGGTGGCGGCGTTGTTTGCGCGGGCAGAAGCTGGAAGTCAATGAACCTTCCGGAATGGGGTTACTTCTTGCGGCGCAGCGCCGCGTTGGGTAGGTTCTGTCGCACTTCGCGGCGAACGCGCCTAGCCAAGGCTACCGCTCGACGCGCTTCTGCCAACGGAATGTCAGGGCCAAGAGGGGGATAACGCAGGGCAGTGGCATATTGCGTCAGTCGCTTCTGCGTCTTTCTGTCCAACTTTGGGCGAATTCGAGGCGGTAGCAACGACCGCAGCCTATGAATATCGTGCGTTTTGGGGAAGGGAGTCGCCCGGTATACGAGCAAAACCTTGATATGCTTTTCAACGCATTGCTGGCAGTGGAAGCAAACGGTATCGGTCGGACAGTCCGGACCTAATCTGAGGG
>CAZFGM010000703.1:0-3828 GCA_964518515.1 uncultured Alcaligenaceae bacterium
GGTGATAATCATTCCATATCTTGCGTGGTAACCCGCGTTGGATCACTCATCAACACCATGTGGCATAACATAAAGGTAAATTCCTTCGTCGCCAAAAGGATTGAGCTGTGGCCATGAGCAATCCACCTGGAGAAATCACAAACACGCCACGGGGAAAAATGTAGGGATGTTTGTGTTCCATTCCAGTTTCAAATCCCAGATTTTTAGTTGCCTTCCTTCTCTTTTTTTTGCCCTTGAAGTTCCTTCAGTACGGCGGGCAACAGGATGCCCGTGATTTCTTCATGCCCGCGCCGGTTTGGATGGCACTGGTCGGTGGTCCAGGCGCCGATGTCGGTGCCGGCGGCGTTGGTTTTCGTCCAGTGGGTGAAGTTGTCCACCAGGGGCGTCTTGGTTTGGGCCGACACTTCGCGGCAGACCTTCATGAAAGCTTCCAGGCGCTGGTTGGGATGCTCGCCCGCGCCGTTGGGGTCGTGTTTGTCGCCCAGGCACGGCTCGGTCATGAGGACCGGGGTGATGCCGGCCTGCCGCAATTCCTGGACGATCTTGGTCAGGTTGGCCCGATACTCCTTTTGTGTCAGCCGGCTGTCTTTCTTGCCCTTATCCACCCAGCTGTCGTTGGTGCCGTACATGATGGTCACCAGGCGTGGCTTGAGGGCGATGATCTTGTGCAACCGTTTCAGGGCCTGGGCGGTGTTTTCACCGCCGATGCCGGCATTGACCACCTTGGCGTTGACGCCCTCTTTTTTCAGGGCGGCTTGCAACAGATGGGCGAAAGTTTCCTCGGTTTTCACGCCCGGCCGGACCCCCTTGGTGATGGAATCCCCCAGGGTGACGATTTTGGCAGGACCGTTTTCCTTCGGCGGAACCTTGCGAAAAGTCGCCAGGTACAGGTTCGACTGAGGGGGCGCTTTGAATTCCGGGGGTCGGGGCCTGTCGGGATTGCCGCAGCAAATGCGCAACGTGCCTTCCTTGATCTCGTAGATGGCCTGGACGGTGTATTTCTCTTCAAAGACCTTCAGAAAAAAATCGAGAGTTTTGGGTTTCTTGATCGGATCGATGACAAAAGTTCCCCCCACGCGGCCCTCGCCGGCGCCGATGAAGCATTGCTTTCCTTGAAAGACCAGCTCGGCATAGTGGGTGCGGAAATCGTCGCCGGGCAGTTCCTGGCCGTTGGATTGCAGGGACACGAGTTTCCAGACGCCCTGCAATTGCTGCCAATCTTTCGAGGCATCCGCGCCGCCCAGAATTGAGACCATCCAGAAAAGACAGCCGGACATCGAAACCTCCTATTGGCGAGACTGTGCATTCGAAATACTAACAGCTGCGCTGCAAACTTTAGTGCGAAGGGTGTTCTGACCCCTTCACGGGGCTATTCCGCGCCAGCGTCCTGAAACAGGGGAACCGCTGTGGTAATTTGCCAGCGCAGTTATCAGTAATTTTTCAGCCCCGTTCACGTGAACGGAGCTCAAGCCCCGATTATTACCTCCCGGTCACCCGCCGTCAACGGCGGGCCTAAACCGCTGCGCGGAAAGCCCCGTGAACCTGAACGGGGCTGGAAAACAGCCGGTCACATCTTTCCTTGGCGATTTTTTTGCTACAGCCTCGAAAAAAGTCAACGGCCCGCCTACACGGCTGCGCGGAAAGTCCGTGAACGTGAACGGAAAACAGCCGGTTCACAACTTTCCTTGGCGATTTTTTTGCTACAGCCTCAAAACGGACGCGGCCCTTTTTTTCGGCTTGCCGCTCAGTCGGGGAAAAAAACGCCGCAACTGAGCTACCCACGTTCTTGTGGAATTTGGTATATTCAGGGTAGAGCCTTTTCGCCCCCGCACCGCGGGGACCTTTGCACCTCGCCAACCCCACGGCGGCGAGTGGAAAACTTGCCGCTGCACGTTGAACGCTCATTTCTCAGGCACATTTCTTGTTCAAGGAGTTTTTCCATGACTGCCACCGAAAGTTGCCCGGGCGTGGCTCGGGGTCCGTCCACGGTGGAAACCGCGGCCACGGCCCAGGCCGTTGGACCTGGCGTGCCACAGCCATCGGCCAACGGCAAGGAGGCCGGCGGCAGGGACGCCCGGGGGCGGTTTGCGGCCGGCAATGCCGGGGGGCCGGGCAATCCGTTTGCCCGGCAGGTGGCCGGCCTGCGGCAGGCGCTGTTGGACAGCGTGACGGCGGCCGACATCGCCGCGGTGGGCCGCCGCCTGCTCGCCCTGGCCCTCGAGGGCAACGTGCAGGCCAGCAAGCTGCTGTTGGCCTACACCATCGGCAAGCCGCAGCCGGCGGCCGATCCCGACCGCCTCGACCAGGACGAATGGCAGGGCTACAAGGAGACCACGACCATGTTGGCGGAGTCGCCGGCGCTGCTGCAAGCGCCCGAGCCGGCGTATCCCCTGGAATGTGTGCGCCTGGCCCGGCCGGCGGTCACGCGCAGCCTGCGCCGGGCAACGGCCCACGCCCTGCTACATCCCGAGGAACAGGAAGCCCAGGAAGCCAAGGAGGCCGAGGAGTGCCTGCGGCTGCTCAACCGGCCGCCGCCGCCGCTGCCGGACGACGACGATTTCTGGCCACCGTCACCAAACGGCAGTTTCCGCGGTCGCGGCCAGGCCCCCAAACAGCGTGCCCGGACCTGACCGGCCGACCGGCCGTGGAACCTTGACAGGACCCCGGGACTCTAACCAGCAAGGCCGCTGGCGGCGGCTCGGCAGGATTATGAAATTTTGTTGCGGAAATATGGAGAAAACGACGAAGTCATTTAACAGCCCGGTCCAGATTTCGCGGCCGTCTCCCCGGTTTCTTTGCCGGCATACGGCCCCGTGTCCATGTCTTTGACCATGGCGGTTGCCAGCGACAGCAGCACCACCATGCGGACGATGGGAAAGCCCAGGCCCGGCTGCTGCGTCGCCTGCGGTTCGACGCGTTTTGGCTGGCTGCGTGCGAAAAATCCCCAAGTGACAAGTCACCGCATCCAAAATATCTCCAGAAAAAAGCGAAACCACCAGAATATGGCGAGCCTGGTGGTTTCGCTGCGGCCGACCGGCAAAAGGAAATCAGGCAGTGCAAACATTACCTGATTCCGGCCGGGTTCAGGCCTTGACTTCGATGTGCCGGGTTTGGGCTTCGGGGGCCTTGGCCAGATGGACTTCCAGCACCCCGTTGCGATAGCGGGCCTCGACTTTCTCCGGGTTGAAACCCGCGGGCAAAGTCAGGGTCCGCTCCAGCCGGCCATAGGGACGTTCGACCGCTTCTTTGGCTTCCCCTTCCACTTTGTGCTCGGCCCGGATCGCCAGCACGTTGCCGTCGAGCCGGACGTCGAGTTCGCTCGCCTCGAACCCCGGCACCTCAGCCCGAACAACGTACTCGTTCTCCTTTTCTTCCATTTCGAAGCCCCAGTAGTTTTCCCACCGGGATTCGAAAGGAAACGGCCAGGCGGGGAAGGCTCGGTCGAACAGAGAAGAAAATTCCCGGCGGAACTCGTCAAACGGGTACGGCCGGATCATTTCTCCTCGCTCTCTCCTCGGAATGAGACTGAACATACGCCACCTCCTTCCTTCAGGAGAGGACCGAGGACCATCCTCGGATCATTCCCTTGAAGCCAACCAACTTATTTGCAAGCCCTGTGCCAAGGCGAGCCTTTCAACCGATCTGACCGCAACTTCGCACGTAGGACAAAGTAAGGGGAAATGCCACCCGTCCGTTCTGAAAAGTGGCCAATCCACTTTCTTAAAGTTGATGTGGATGTCCCAGGGCATGTGCGGAAACGGCCTTGTCGTAGGATAGGCTTCCAGCCTGTCCCAATTGGCCATCTTGCCAAAGCTAGATGTTTGGGCG